>JAJCYK010000373.1 GCA_029262935.1 Cytophagales bacterium
ATTATTTCCCAGTAAAATGTGGTAATTGAGATTGATAATAGGTTTTAACTGCTCTGATCGAAGCTTTTTGTCCAAACTTAAGTGAGATTTTTCGAATAGTAAGGAACGCCATTCTGGGTGGTTGGTAGTTGCGCTGTTTACATACTGATCCAGGAGGAGCACAACCGGGTCGACGACCACTTGTGGGCGTAGATATGAAGGGTTTAAGCTGTCGGTCCAGATAAAATTGTTTAGATGTAACAGGCTGTTTCTAAATTCTACTTGCGCTTGATTCAAAGTGTTTTCCCAAGTTTGTACTTGTATTAAAGCCTCCACAGAATCAATAGCGGCTTGTTCACCCTGTAAAACTCCTTCTCTTATACCCCGAAATCGTTCGCGTATCAGATCCAGGTTAGAAGACAATAGGGACTGTTTTTGGTATGCTTCGTACCACCAGAAGTAGGCATAAAGAGCATCTAACAAGAAGTCGTTTAACACTAGCTGGGCTTCATTTTCCAGTTCTTGTCCGCTGAGGTTAGCTCGCTTTAGCGCTATCGTTCTAGGGTTGTTGATTAACCCCTGGCCCAATGGGATAGAAACACCAGCATAATACAACCCATTGTCAGGAACCATTCTCTCCCTATTTAGAAAGGATCCACTGTTTCTTTCATATCCAGCTTTTATTTCTACACTTAAAACAGTTGGTATTCGCACATAAGAATCCCAAATATCAAAATAATCCGTGCCTTGAAAATTTTTAGTATCATACTGCGAAACCAAAACAGGATCGAAGGCACCACGGGCTTCGTCGACAACAAGTGCCCCTTGCTTGGTCAGTAAAGCGGCACGACGTGCCACCGGATGATATTCGGCTACTACTTTGATGTACTCATCTATCTGTAGCACTGTATCTTGTTGCGCCTGCGCTAATACTGGGAATAATAACCCAAAAATGAGAAATAATGGATTCTTCACGCTATTCTTTATTTAATTTAGGATCGTCGATATAGAAATCTGGAGGGAATCCGTTTAAGTTCCGCCAGAGCTCATACCATACAGGGACATTTTTTAACAAGGCTATTCCATATACCCCGGATCCTAACCCAAGCAACTCTGGCCAAGGTTCAGCCTCGGGGTCAGGAGCTACCAGCACACGGAATTTTCCATCGACATCTGCAGCTTTGTCAAAAGCTACCACTATGCCAGCATAGGTACCAAATGACATATCTGGCCAACCATTAAAAACCAGTGCAGGCCAGCCATCAAATTGTAAACGCACCTGGTTGCCTTCCTGAATTAAAGGGAGATCCACTGGCCTTACATAGATGGCTACCGCCAAATTATAGTTTGCGGGAATAAAACTAAAGATTGCCTGTCCCGCTTTTACAGTTTCCCCAATACCACCGATCCGAGCTTTGGTAACATATCCATCCTGAGGTGCAGTAATATGATTAAATGCACTACGCTCGGAATAATTCGATTGTTGATTCGACAGTTTTTGGAATTGACCTTCTGCTTCCAATGACATAGACAATGCAGACATACGGTCTGACTGAGCCTTGGCAATCTTCTCCTTATAGTCGTTTACAATAGTCGTCAGATCCAATTTAGCATTTACCAATTCGTTCTTTGAGCTTAACCAATTGTTCTCAGCAGAAATCCTATTGTTTATGGCTTCCTGAAGCTTTTGCTGCCGTTGCTGCAAATCTGTCAAAGATTTCAATCCTTGGTCATAGAGTGCTTTTTGACGATTATATTGATTTTGAGCGATTTGCAGATTGAGCTGAGCGGTTTGGAAGTCAACACTATCTGAGGTAACTTTTAAATTAGTCTGTTTAAAATAATTCTTAGTCTGCTCCAGCTTTAAAACTTTGTTCCGTTCCAGTGCTTGAATTTGAGATTCCAATGCAGCAGCTTTTTCCTGATATGTTTGTATTGAAGCTTTCTTTGCCGCTGTTTGATTGGAGGCCCGATCCAACAACTGAGGATCCAAGTATTCGGATTTTACTTCGGATATGTAAACGATGGTATCGCCTTTATTTACTCGTTGACCTTCCTGAATAAACCATTTATCAACCCTTCCAGAAATGACGGAATGAATGTTTTGCTCCCTGTCTTCAGGTTGCAACGTAGTCAGCTTACCGCGGGAGCGGATGTTTTGGGTCCAAGGCAGGAATAGTACGGTAAACCCCACCAAGAAAAGTCCTAAAAGGAGGTACAGAATAAACTTTGAGGCATTGTGTTGCATCACTTGCTGATACGCGGACTGATGCCGGAGTATTTGATCCCGGTCTATGGAATTATTTGATATGTTTAACATAGTTAGGGGTTTATTGAATTATAGTCCTTGGCTGATTAATATCTACTACACGACCGTCTTCCATGGTGATAACTTTGTCACAACGAGCTATAAATTGAGGGTCGCTGGAAATGGCCAACAACGTCCACCGACTTTCTTTTGCTGTCAGGATTTCCCCAATTCTCTTGCGATCTTCAAAATCCAGTTCGTTAAAAGTGTGGTCTAAGATGATCAGGTTGGGTTTTCTAGCGAAGATTCGTGCTAGAATAATCTTTTGTTTGACGCTAGAAGCAAGTCCTATCCCTTCAGGCTGAATTTCAGATCGTAATCCATTTGGAAGCGCCTTAAAAAATGTGCTTAACCCGGACTGATCTATAGAATATAGAACATCTTCCATGGGCACATCCCGTCCCACAGTAATGTTTTCAACTAAAGAGCCTGAGAAGATTCCTTGGATAGATAAGTTGTCACCTATCAACGAACGGAAATTCACTATGTTTAGATCCCTCAAGGGGACTCCGTTGAATATCATATTACCTCCATAGTTCTCATACATACCCGCTACTAACGAAATTAAAGTGGATTTTCCTGAAAGATTTCTTCCGCTAATGCATACTTTTTCACCGGATTCAATAGTCACATTTACTTGATGCAAAGCACGAAAGCTATCTCCTGGGTGTTGATAGGACAAGTCACTTAATTCTATACCAATGCCGGATTCGCCAACGGTCTCTGACAAATCGAACCCTTGATCACTTTCAATGGGGATATCAGTCACTTGTCCCAACTTTTCCACCCCGGTAAGGACATCATCGACCGTCTCCATGCTTAAGATCAACTTTTCCACAGAC
>JAJCYK010000374.1 GCA_029262935.1 Cytophagales bacterium
TGTGCCACAAAACCAGCATCAAGGATGCGGTAAACGGTCTCAGTGTCATAATGCCCTCTTTGGGGCACTCGTTTGACTTTGTTTCTTGAAGTAGGTTTTTCCATGTCAGATTAAAAGAATTTTGTAAATAATTACACTTTACGTTTTTAATTCTTTCCAAAGAACTAAATTTATCGGACTACCTAAGTGATCCACTTTTAACTAATTTGATGGTCCAGTTATGTTACCTTGGAAAACAGTGATTGAAATAAGAAGAGACTCTAAAACTCCCCTTTTTATTCAAATAACCAAAGCAATAATTAGAGAAATCAGTTATGGGAGACTGAAAGCTGGGCAGGCTTTACCGGGTTCAAGATCCCTATCTGAATTGATTGGAGTAAACCGAAAGACTTCAATTATAGCGTATGAAGAGTTAATGGCCCAGGGCTGGATCGAGATTCTGCCGTCCAAAGGAACCTTCGTAGCGAAAGATCTCCCGGTAGTCACCTATCACGCTTTAAATGGGGAAAGCAAACATGCAGCGTATCCGGAAAAAACCTGCTTCCCGGTCAAGCCTTGGGTAGCTGCTACCACTGTTTACCAAAGACACGCCTCTATGATTGCCCTAGATGATGGGTCTCCAGACACCCGATTGGCTCCCTTAGACATCATTTGGCGTAACTGTCGAAGTCTTACCAGAGGTCCCTTTAAAAACAAGTTACTGGCTTATGGGGATCTACAGGGCGACCCACGTTTTCGAGAAGTATTGGCGGAATATTTATCAAACACACGAGGGTTGGCTTGCCAAAAAGAACATGTTATGATTACTAGAGGTAGTATTATGGCATTGCACTTAGTGCTCAACCAAATAGTAAACCCTGGAGATGTTGTTTTGGTGGGAGAAACTAATTATCCTGCTGCAAATAGCATTATCTTGAATTGCGGAGGAAGTTTACAAACCATACCGGTCGACGAAAACGGCATTTCAACTCACCATGTGGAGGAGGTTTGCAAGAAAATAAAAGTCACCGCTATTTATATTACCCCGCATCATCATTTCCCTACCACAGTAACTTTGAGCGCTGAACGCCGTCTGCATTTGTTGGAGCTATCTCAAAAACATCAGTTTGCCATCTTAGAGGATGATTACGATTATGATTTCCACTATGCCAGCGGTCCAATTTTACCCCTTGCAAGCTTCGATCGACAGGGGTCTGTTATTTACATGGGATCGTTTAGTAAGCTTTTGGCCCCTGGAATTCGTATTGGTTATTTGGTGGCACCACAGAATCTAATACAAGCGCTTAACCAGGCGAGAAGGCATTTGGACAGGCAAGGCGATTTTGTGCTAGAAAGGGCTTTATCCCAGTTAATTTTGGATGGCGACCTTCAACGTCATCTAAAGAAATCTCTAAAGGCGTATCGCATTCGACGTAATCTATTTTGCCAAACTTTAAAAAAACGTTGTTTGGAGTTTGTAAACTTCAACCCACCGGAAGGGGGCATGGCTATATGGACTAAATTTAACTCATCACTTGATTTGAAAAACCTGAGTGAAAATTTAGCATCAAAAGGTGTGTATCTTGATGTAGACAGAGAAATTCTTCGCCAGCATCATGCCACCAGGTTGGGCTTTGCAAGTCTCAATGAGACAGAAATAGTAACAGCCGTTGAAATTCTAGGTGATTGCTTAGAAAGAGCCTCTTTAGAGACCCACTAAAACAGGCCCTTCGCAGAATAAGCTGCACCCACAATGCCCGCTTCGTTTCGCAAGGCGGCAGGAACCAGTTCTGCCCGGCATTTAAGGTATGGGAAGAACTCTTTATCATGTTTGCTCACTCCCCCCCCTAGAATAATGAGATCTGGATAGCAAAGCGATTCGACGTAGTTTAGGTATTCGTTTAATCGTATACCCCATTCTTCCCAAGATAAATCCTCACGCTTTCGAGCAGAATTCGCGGCATATTTTTCAGCAATGTCCCCGCGCATCAGCAGGTGGCCAAGTTCTGTGTTTGGTATTTGGATACCATTCATAAACATGGAGGAACCGATCCCTGTACCTAAAGCCAACACCAGCACCAGGCCGGTATGTCCTTTACCTGCACCAAATTGCACTTCCGCCCAACCTGCTGCATCCACATCATTGGAAACGTGCACAGAGTTTCCCGTTTTGCTGTTAATAATATCTGCAACATTCACACCTATCCAGGATTTGTCAATATTTGCTGCAGTGAGTGCCACTTCATTTTTTACTACCGCAGGAAATCCACAGCCCACCAATCCTGTCCAAGAAAAATGGTCTATCACTTGTGCTACAGTATTTGCGACCGCTTCCGGGGTTGCAGGTTGGGGAGTTACTATGCGATGCCTCTCTGACAACATGGTACCTGACTCAACGTCCACCGGAGCGCCTTTTATGCCAGAACCTCCAATATCCACACCTAGTATATTCATTGCAAAGTCACTTTATGTTTGGAATTCAAAACTATGAAAATATCCCGAAACACCGAACTTTGATCTCCTTAGCTCTCTTTTTCTAGCATTTTTTTTTAGCTTTAAAATTAAAGGTAAAGTACTATGAGAAGATTCTTAGTCATTTGCATGACAATTTGTGCCACTGTCACCGGTCTATATGGGCAAGACCAACAGTATATCGTCAAATTAAATGGAGACACCATCTATGGCAAAATAATGATCAATCCCGTACGAGATAATAGCAAGCAAATATTCTTCAAAAGAGCTGATGGTACTAAAGAACAGGTCCGGCCTTTGCGTTGCGCCTATGTTTATTACAATGAAAAGTACCAATTTCGATCTGTACCTCTGCTAAATCAAAAGTTGTTCATGCAAATTGTACAAGAAGATTCCAAGGTCAGTCTGTACAACTATGTACATAAAAGAGACAACAGCATTGTTACCTCACGTATTATGGTTAAACCTGACAACAGCGTTATAGAGCTAAGCATATTGAATTATAAAAATCAAATGCAGCAATTCATGGAAGATTGCCCTAAAGTAGTTGCTAAATTGGAATCAAGGGAATATAAATATAAGAATCATCGAGAACTGCTCGATGAATACAATTCGTGCGAACCTCAAACCAGGCAAGTGACACAAGCTGTTGTTACTACTAGTCCACCAGCTGCACCCCCTCAAACTACAGTTCAAGCCAATTCAATACCGAAAGATCCATCTATAAAGTCAGCGGAGATGAAGTCAGGAGTAGCATTGAGATCGGATATTCAATTGCTGAGATTAAAAAAAATAGCCGCCTACAAAGACTACGTTAATAGCCTTTCCAACTTGGAATTTAGGAGTGACGTCTTGGATTTGCTTGTTGATTTGGAAAACCGCATCAATCTCAACAGCGAAATCCCGGGATACTTGTGGAACTCTTTAAGTGCTATGGTGCAAGACAATCCTGATCTTATAGCAAAAACAGACCAGTTGCGTCTCGATATCAAGTAGCATCTATAAAAGACGGTCGCGGTATGGAAAATCCGCAGGCTTCATTTATGCTTTTTAGAAAATAATCACAGGTAATGGGTGTGTACGTTTCGTCTTCTTGATGGGCAAAGAAATACACCGTTTGTAGGCCTTGGCTTAACCATTGCTTGATCTTTAATACCCATGCGTCAATCCTCTGGTAATCGCTTTCGTGCAAATTGTATCCGTTGAACCTGATAAACACCGAACTCCCAGTGAGCCTTTGATGTATACAATCTCGTCGACCTGCGGTATCCGTAATGACCATGCTTTTGTTATAGGAAGCCATCATTGGAAACAGCTCATCACTAACTACGGGGTCAGTAAACCAACCTGGATGTCTTAATTCCACCGCAATAGGGATGTCGTCCGGGAGTATTTTCATAAATGCTTCCAAGTCTTCCATTTTTTTTGGTGTGAAGTTGTCGGGTAGTTGTAAAAAAGATGTACCTAAATTATCCCCAAAACTGTTCATGATATATAAGAATGCTTCGGTCACCTCTTCGGCGCCTTTCAAGCGCTTGTAGTGACTTATACTTTGAAAAAATTTAGGGCAGAATTTAAAACCGGGCCGGGCACGTTTGGCCCAACCTTCCACAATCACTTTTCTAGTGCCGTAGAAAGTTGAATTTAACTCTATAGCATTAAAATGATTGACATAGTGGTCCAAGAATTCTTTGTCCTTGGTACCTTCTGGATAAATTTTACCTACCCACTCCTTTCGCCCCCATTTGGCACAACCCGCGTAAATCTGGGGAGGATCTGATTCCATTTGAGGGGTGAGTACGTCAGCGGTATCTGGATGATCCTCCGGTAGATTCCAGTCAACCTGATCCAATTCTTCCCAACCTAGTTTTCCAAATCTCATCCTAGGGTTTTTTCTGTTTATTCAGTCTGCAGCTGCTTCCAAATTCTAAATAAAGCGGCTACTCCAATTAATGAAACCGCGGTTAAAATTAAGGCAGATTGTACATTTCCATAAATCCAATTGCCCGTGGCAAATAAGGTACCATATACCGTAATACACCCTAAAAGCATGGCCAGTATTTCCAAGGGTACCTTCCATGCAGTTTCTTTAACTTG
>JAJCYK010000375.1 GCA_029262935.1 Cytophagales bacterium
TGCACGAAATTACACTAGAAATTGGTTAATTGTCTACATATGCCTTATTACAAATTGGCAATAATTTTACTTGCCCCACTATTCTTTCAAAATTGTCACCAAAGCCCCCAATTGGAAAACTTTGATGCCGCCACCTGGCAAGAAGACCCTAATGGTTGTCAAGGGTCTCGTTTGGCACAGCTACAACTATTGGTTAATCAACAGGAGGCGTTGTTGGGTTGGTCGGAAAACCAAATCATATCTTACCTGGGCGATCCGGACTATAGGGAACTATATGTACGCAATCAAAAATTTCTAATTTACTATTTAGAGCCCCCTGTAGCATGCGGTGAAATAGGGAAAAATAATCCCTTGAGGCTCTACCTTAGGATGGATGCCTTGGGTGACAGTCGAGAGGTAAGTCTTAGGAATCAATAGAGCCACTGGCACATCCCTAAAAGCTGGAAGGCTTAGCAAGAAATAAAATGGGTAGCTTCTTCTGAATTTTTAGCAGGTGTCTTAATTTAGACCAACTTCAATAGATACCCGGGAGTTTTGAATTTCTGCCACACGCGCCGTGACGGTCCGAGCCTCACCAAATTTATCTACAGGATCAAAATTGGATATGGCCGGTAAGAATTCAACTACTTCGTTTTTAGTAGGTATGGATTGGCCGTTTACTGTAATGAATGCACCGGCTGGCATACCATGCAGGTAGAGCTTTATCGACTCAAACTTACTTTCCAAAGACCCTTCAACTTCAGATAGAACCAGCAGATCTCCGCTACTTTTTAAACTAATGTTGCGTTGGTAAAATTCCCCAGTTTGGTATTGAAAAGACGTGCCATCATCTTCAAAGTATTGAAAATTACCCTCGTCTCCTCCGTAAAGATGTAAATGAAGCATGGGATCGGGTCGTTCTTTGGTAGTTTGTACAACGGACTGCATGGGAATAATACTGCCTGCCTTTACAAAAAGGGGCAAATGAGTTAAAGGGCAATCCACATACACTTCCTGTTCTCCATGGTGCAAAACACCAGAATGAAAATCAAACCAATTTCCTTTAGGTAAGTAAACCTTCGCCAAATCCTTATAACTTTCTACAGGTGCCACCAAAAATGAGGGTCCAAACAAATATTGGTTTTGATATCTACCTTCATAAATTTTACTATCAAAGGTGTAGTCAATTGCCAAACTTCTGGATACCGGTATTCCCGTTTTTGAGGCCTCATAAAAACAGGAATACAAATAAGGCAAGAGACGATAGCGTAAATTAATATAGTTGCGACTGATATCTTCTACCTCTTCTCCAAAAGTCCAAGGTTCGCTGTCGCTGCTATTAATCATGGTATGCCCTCTAAAAAATGGACTGAATGCCCCTAAGCTTATCCAACGAGCAAACAACCCCGGAGAGGTCTCACCTACAAATCCCCCGACATCATATCCGGTAAAAGCCACCCCGGAAAGCCCTAAGCTATTTACCAAACGCACGCCTAACAACATGTGCTCATCATTAGCTACATTATCTCCGGTCCAGACAGCACTGTATCTTTGTACACCCGCAAAAGCCGATCGGGTAAGGTTAAAGGGACGTTCACCCTGTAGCAACTCCTTCGTGCCGTCATAAGTAGCTTTACACATCATGGTGCCAAATACATTTCTCCCTCGCTTAGCCGAACCCCCTTCTCCTTCAAAGTTAAATTCTATTAAATCAGGAAGTCGTTGACCCCAAGTAGCAATTTCATTCATATCATTCCAAAAACCTCGCACCCCCATATCCAGATAACTTTGGAATTTCTCACCCCACCATTTACGGGTTCTGGGGTTCGTGAAGTCTGGAAAATGGCACCACCCCGGCCATACCTCTCCACTGTAATTGGTACCATCTGGGTATTTCAAAAAAACTTCTTCTTTCAAGCCGTCCCTATAAGGCTCGTAACCTTCTTCAATTTTAATGCCTGGATCGCACATTACTACAATTTCATATCCATCTTTTCGCAAGCCCGTAAGCATGCGTTTTGGATCAGGAAATCGCTCCGAATCCCAACTAAATATCTTGTAATTATCCATATAATGGATATCCAAAACAATTGCATCTGCGGGAATCTTTTTTTCTCTGAATGTACGCGCTACATTATAAACCTCTTCTTCAGGATAGTAGCTGTAGCGGCATTGCTGATATCCTAAGCTCCATAGAGGAGGCATTTCCATACGCCCCGTCAACATCGTATAAGACTGCAGAATGTCAGCTACAGAAGCCTCATGAATAAAGTAATAATTCAATTCTCCTCCTTCAACAGTAAAACTGGCAAAGCGATCGTTTGAGGCGCCGAAATTAAAGTGAGATTTGTAACTGTTATCTAGGAATATTCCATAAACCAGCTGATGGTGAACCCCAATGTAAAAAGGAAATGTGCAGTACAAAGGATCGCTGCCGGGGCCGTAAGCAAAACTATCTGTATTCCAATTAGTATAACCTGATCCACGACGATCCAAGTTGCCCGTTTTTTCTCCCAATCCAATAAACCGTTCCCCTGGTTGCATGGATTTGTAAATGGTACGGTCGTTGCCCATCATGGAGATTCCAAAACCCGTTTCATCTTGGTTGATGATATTGCCTTGTTGGTCCTCGAATTTAAAACTGAGCAATTCCTTGGATACCCGTAAAGTGACTTGGGTGGTAGTTAAAACGATTTCCGTGGCGCTATCATTAATTTCGAATCCAACACCTTGAGCGGCTGCTATCACGGCATAAGAGCTTTCATCAAATTGATCGTCTTCGAAAATTTGTACGCGGATTATTCCAGGCCCGTAAACCTGCACCCTGGCTGCCGCATGTTCAGCCCGTATTATCATACCTGTATTGATTGTGGCATAACTCAATACCGTACCAGGCCCCTGGTGCTCATAATGTTTTACTGAACGCGTAGTAGTCTCCTTCATTTTTGTAATAGATA
>JAJCYK010000376.1 GCA_029262935.1 Cytophagales bacterium
CCAACATTCCTCCTGAAGCTTTCAATGACGTCATCATGGGTTGTGCTAATCAAGCCGGAGAAGACAATAGGAATGTAGCTCGCATGAGTGCCCTGCTAGCAGGAATGCCATGGTCTGTACCAGGTGAAACGATAAATCGACTTTGTAGTTCAGGCCTAAGTGCCATTAACCAAGCGCGTAGGGCCATAAAGTCAGGGGATGGCCAGTTATTTGTATCAGGTGGGGTAGAAAACATGACCAGAGGCCCATGGGTAATCTCTAAAGTATCCAAAGCTTTTGGCAGGGATGCCACCATGCATGACAGCAGCTTCGGTTGGAGATTCATTAACCCACAAATGGAAGCCTTATACGGCACCGAGAGCATGGGGCAAACTGCAGAGAATCTGGCTAGAAAGTACAGTATCTCAAGAGAGGATCAAGACAAATTCGCGCTTTTGTCCCAACAAAAAGCATCGAAAGCCCAAGACCAGGGTAGACTTCAGCAAGAAATTGTGGCGGTTAGTATACCACAACGTAAAGCTGACCCATTGATCTTTTCCCAAGATGAATTTATCAAACCCCAGACGGGCTTGGATAAGCTTGCTGCATTAAGGCCTGCCTTTGATCGGTCCAGCGGTACAGTAACCGCTGGTAACGCCTCGGGCCTCAACGATGGTGCTGCGGCTGTAATAGTTGCCTCGTCTGAAGCCGTGGATAAATATCAGTTACAGCCATTGGTGAGAATAGTCAGCTCAGGAATTGCTGGAGTAGAACCCTCCTACATGGGAATCGGTCCCGTCTATGCCTCTAAGATTGCCTTAGACCAAGCTAACTTAAAGCTAGATGACATGGATATAATCGAACTGAATGAGGCCTTTGCTGCTCAAAGCTTGGCTTGCATTCGGGAATGGGGTTTATCGGACGACGATGCCCGTATCAATCCTAATGGAGGAGCCATTGCACTAGGGCATCCTTTGGGCGCTTCTGGGACTCGTATTGCGCATTCAGCTGCCTTGGAGTTGCAACAAAGCAACAAGCGCTATGCTTTGGTTACCATGTGTGTGGGAGTTGGACAAGGTTATGCCCTAGTTTTAGAAAAAGTCTGAGTTACATTGAAAGATAGGACAAGGCCATAAGGAACACCATTACGGTCCAGGACCAAAACAGTTTTTTCTGTAACTTCCAAAGTTCTATCATCTCAGTGGGAAATGTCTTTTGTTTCATCATCTTAACATCATTACCATTATCTGTACAAACGCAAAAAATATCACGGCGCAGGTAAAAACAATACCCACGGTGTGGCTTACCTTATCTAGTACTTTTTGAAACGTGCTCATTTGATTATTTATATTTAATCACCGTTTAATATAATTTTATACGAAAAACAGGGTAAAAGTAACCCATCAAAAAAGGGGATTTTTTACAAATCCCCTTTTTTGAACCAATACGTGGCAAAAATATCTTAAAATAAGTGGTGTTATTTGTCCAAATGAACGTCCATTTGCGGGAAAGGAATGGTAATTCCAGCTGCATCTAGTGCATTTTTGCATCCCTCCAGTACCTCAAAATAAACATCCCAATAGTGTTCCGGTTTACAATGTGGCCTTACCGCAAGGTTAACAGAACTATCGGCTAAAGCTTCTACGCCTACAAATGGCGCTGGATCTTTCAATACTTTGTCGTGGCTCTGCATTACCTCCATTAAGAGCTCTTTGGCTTTTCTTATGTCGGAATCGTAAGAAATACCCACCGACAGGTCCACTCGTATCAATCCTTCCACTGTATAGTTGACAATATCAGCATTCATTACTGCCCCATTGGGCAAAATGACTGTCTTGTTGTCGGCTGTCGTGATCACCGTATTAAAGATTTGAATTTCCTTGACATCTCCGGTTCTTCCCATAGATTCAATCTTATCTCCCAATTTAAAAGGCTTAAATAAGAGTATCAATACACCACCAGCAAAGTTAGCTAAAGAGCCCTGTAGGGCTAAACCTACGGCCAAGCCTGCCGCTCCTAGTATGGCTACAAAAGAAGTGGTCTCCACACCCAGTAACGCAAACACGCTAATGAACAACATAATCTTAAGGATCCAACCAATAAGATTAGCAAGAAACTCTCGAAGTGTGTTGTCTACCTCGCGGAGCTTAAGCCCCTTTTCAACGGTTTTTGTTAAGTATTTTATGATTCTAAGTCCTACAAATAGGACAATCAATGCTAATAGAATCTTAGGCGCATAGGTCACGATCATGTCCATTCCCATGCTAAGGTATTTGTCTAAATTTACCATTGGTTCAAAAAAATTATAAGTTGATTACTGAAATAAATAAATCCTCCATTCTGAATAGAATGGAGTTTTAATATAGGATAAAAACGAAGCTAATGCAGCATAATTCGACCAATGCGAGGGATTTTTCGACAAAAAAAGCCCCAGTGAATTCACTGGGGCTTAACATTTTTATAGAACGGATCTAACTTACCTTATCTACAACCGCTTTAAAGGCTTCCGGGTGGTTCATAGCCAAATCGGCCAGTACTTTGCGGTTAAGATCCACATTAGCTTTTTTCAACCCTCCCATCAACTGGGAATAGGACAACCCATGCTCCCTCGCTCCGGCATTGATCCTAAGGATCCATAACTTCCGAAACTCACGTTTCTTAACTTTGCGATCCCGGTAAGCATATTGCATCCCTTTCTCTACCGCGTTTTTAGCTACGGTATAGACGTTCTTTCAACGAACCCAATATCCTTTTGCTGATTTTAGAATCTTTTTTCTTCTAGCTTTTGAAGCTACACTATTTACTGATCTAGGCATTATTTTAGTTTTTTGACTACAGGTGACTCAAGAGTTCTTTAAACCTGGTGGTCCGGTGAAACAACCTTAATTGTTGAAATCTAAATGTTCAACATTTTCTTTACTCTGGGAACATCTGACTTGTCTACCAAGGTA
>JAJCYK010000377.1 GCA_029262935.1 Cytophagales bacterium
AATGGCATAAACTGCTAGACCACCTACCCAAGTTTGCACACCAAACCATCCACAGGCCACGATCGCTCGTGCCACGGCCGCCAAGTGAATCCCATTGGTCCCAAATGACGTTCTACCTAGTACAGGAAAAGGTATACCAAATTTTACCCCAGCATGGCCATTAAGGACCATAGGAATGGTGATAATTAAGTTCGCTAAGCCTATAATCAATAAAGCCATTTGCCAACTAATTCCTGAGCGAATCATATAAGAAGCTAGAATGTAGGTGGGAATGCAAACTGCCATACCCACCCAGATAGCGGCTAGATCCCAGGTGGTCCAAGTTCTTTGCTCAGCAGAAGTAGGTGCGAGGTCCTGACTATACAAAGGAGAATCCTTAATAGATTCTGGCAAATCAACTTGATGAATATCCGACATCCGCTAGTAAGTGAAGCGAATAAGTTAATGCTAGATACCTAAAAAGACAACTATTCCTGATAATATGAGTCGGCGATACTAATGGCTTGAGAAATTATATCCAACCCTTCATCTATCTGATCCCTGGATATGGTAAGCGGTGGGGCTATAAAAATGTAATTCCACCTGACAAAGGTGAACATACCAAGTTCTCGTATTTTAGCAGCCATGGCGTTAGTGACTTGCATGTCTTCAGGTTTCGCGTTCCAGAGTGTCACCGGTTCTTTGGTGCTTCGATTTTTAACTAATTCTATACAACCTAACAACCCAGTGTTTCTAAAATCTCCAATTGAGGGGTGCTTATCTCTTAAAGCGTTGATTTTGTCTTCTATATACTGACCATGATTTACGGCATTTACTATTAAGTCTTCCTCTTCATAAACATTTAAGACAGCAATCGCCGCAGCACAAGCAACAGGATGCGCAGAATAAGTTAAACCTATGGGTATGTTCTTTTTTTCGAAGAACTGGGCAATTTCTTCGCTTACCATTAATCCACCTAGTGGAATATATCCTGATGTTAAGCCCTTAGCAATACACATCATGTCCGGTTCAACTCCATGATGTTCTATGGCAAACCACTTGCCGGTACGACCAAAACCACTCATGACCTCATCATCAATGGTAAGAATTCCATGTTCTTTGGCAAATTGTGCTACTAATTTCCAATAGTTGGGTGGGAATTTTATACAACCTGAGGACCCGGATTCTCCTTCTAATAAAATAGCGGCTACATTTTCCGGACCTTCATAAAGGATAACCCTCTTCAAATGTTCAAAGGCTTGCTCACCACATTCTTCCATGGATTTGCTGTTCCAAGGACATCGGTAATAGTATGGATTTTCTACGTGAATGATATTGGTTAATCCATAGCGGTCTACGGCCAATTTTCTAGGATCTCCTCCCGCGGAAATGGCTCCATATGTAGCCCCGTGGTAGGATCTGTAGAGGCTCACAATTTTGGGTCTATCCGTTACTACCCGCGCCACTTTAATTGCTGATTCAATAGCATCGCTACCGCCTAGTGTAAAAAATGTGCGCGTTAAGTTTGCAGGACTAATTTGAGATAATTTTTTCCCAAGTACAGCTCGGGCATCTGTTACCATGCCAGGATAAACATAGCTAAGTTGCTCCATTTGCTGCTTTACTGCTTCCAGTACTTTAGGGTGTCCATGGCCGATGTTTACATTCATCAATTGAGAGCTAAAGTCTAGGTATCGCTTATCCTCAGCATCATATATATAAACTCCCTTAGCGCTTTTAGCGTGAATCGGATTTAAACCTCCCTGCTTGGTCCAGGAAAATACCGTGTGCTGGAGACTATCTTTTATTGTACCCATATATTAGCTCATCCAGTTAATTCGGGCTTCTGGATTCCATTTGGTAGTAGTCTTTTTCAGCTGCGTCCAGAACTCCACGGAACTTTTTCCCGTGATATCGCTTACTCCAAACTTTGATTCATTCCATCCTCCAAAAGAAAAAGGTTCTCGTGGTACGGGCACTCCGATGTTTACACCAACCATCCCTGCGGTTGGCCGGTCCATCACTTCCTTGGCCCACGCTCCATTTTGAGTAAATACTGAAGCGGCGTTGCCATAATTCGATCCGTTTTCAATTTCAATGGCTTCATCCAAGGAGCCTGCTCTCATTATGGCAATAACCGGCCCGAACACTTCTTCCTGAGCAATAGCCATGTCGGGCGTAACGAAATCAATAACCGTGGGTCCCACATAGTATCCCCCTTCCTTACCAGCTACTTGTGGATTGCGACCGTCGACCAATATTTTAGCTCCTAAAGCCTCAGCTTCGGTTATGTAACCTTCTATTCTTTGCTTCGCTTCCAAACTGATCACTGCACCCAAATTTTCCCCGGGAATGATTTTCCTTACTTCATGGCAAAGTGCATCTATGATTGGTTCCACTGCCCCAACTCCAACCATCGCTGAAGCCGCCATGCAACGCTGACCAGCACATCCTGTCATGGATGCGGCGATATTGCTGGCGGTCATTGAGATCTGTGCATCGGGCAATACCAGGAGGTGATTTTTTGCCCCTCCCAAAGCCACACATCGCTTAAGTGAATGAGTGGCTTTTTGATATACTATTTGAGCAATTTTGGTAGAGCCCACAAAAGACACCGCTTCTATATACGGATGGTTGCATATGGCATCCACAATGTCTTTATCCCCATTAACCACGTTAAATACCCCATTTGGCAAGCCTGCCTCTGTTAGAATATGGGCCAACCGCTCCACGCTTAGAGGTACTTTTTCGGAAGGTTTCATAATCATGCAATTCCCCAGAACCAATGCATTAGGAATTGTCCAATTGGGCACCATATTCGGAAAGTTAAAGGGAGTGATACTTGCGACAACCCCTAAAGGTTTTCTTTCCGTACGGCATTCAACCCCTTTACTTACTTCCATAACTTCGCCAGTGACAATTTGAGGTAACGAACAAGCGAATTCTGTTAGTTCAATACTCTTAGCAACTTCGGCAGCGGCTTCATCCAATGTCTTTCCGTTTTCCAAATGAACCAGGTAAGTCAACTCCTCTTGATGTTTGTTCAGCAAATAGCGGTATTCGAAAAATATTTGTACACGTTCCTTCATAGTCATTCCAGACCAACCGGGGAATGCTTTGCGGGCAGCCGCTACAGCGTCATCCAGCGCAGTTTGGGCAGATAGCGGAACCTGAGAAATGCGTTGCCCATTTAAGGGACTAATTAGGTCTTGAAAATTTCCCTGGTGATCGGTTAATTGACCGTCGATGTAGTTTCTTACTCCTTTTTCTGAAAGTGTGCTGGTTTCCATAATCTCAGTAGATAAACGGGTTATTAATTTACGAATAATCGAAACCTGGTAAGGGTATCAGTTAATATATAATACTACACAATGTGAAAAATATTACCCAACATTATTTTCCTTTATTAAAATCATTGTAAAGTTGGAAACAATAGCAAAACCCCATATTTTGCCGTTCTGCTATGTTGTTACTTCTATTATTATTAGCTGTTCTTTTTATTGTTTGGTCGACTACCAAATTACAGCTGCATCCGTTTTTAGCTTTGCTGCTAACGGCACTGGGATATGGCTTACTCTCTGGTATGCCATTCGAAACCATTCTTAAGGCAGTAAATGAAGGCTTTGGAGGTACGTTAGGATCTATTGGGCTAGTAATATTACTAGGCGTTATGATTGGGGCCTTTTTAGAAAAGTCCGGAGGAGCCTACGGTCTAGCAGAAAAGATACTTAAAATTGTTGGCAAAAGCAGGGTGCCCTTGGGCATGTCCTTAATAGGCTACGTAGTAAGTATACCGGTTTTTGCAGATAGTGGATTTATAATACTTTCTCCGCTTAATAAGGCGCTTACTAAAAGAAGCAATAGGTCTTTAGCCACCACATCAATTGCTTTAGCTATAGGCTTGGTAGCCAGTCATACCATGGTGCCGCCTACGCCCGGACCCATTGCCGCTGCTGGGATTTTGGGAGCTGATTTAGGAATCGTGATCTTTTGGGGCATGATTGCCAGCTTAATTGCCATGATCCCACCCTTAATCTTTTGCTATAAAGTGGCTTCCAAAACCTATATCGACCCGAATCCGGAATTTACGGAAGCAGACCTGATAGAAAAAACAAAAAATGCTCCCAGTGCCTGGTTATCCGCCTTACCCATAGTGGTACCTATAGGGTTGATTGTGATTAAGTCATTCAATGATTATTCGGGCTTAATTAGCAATGTTAAAATCAATGAAATTATCGGTTTCGTGGGCACCCCAGTTATTGCACTGTTGTTGGGGTTGGCGATTGCCCTATTCTTGCCTAAAAAACTAGAGAAAAAAATGCTTTCCACCCAAGGTTGGATCGGTAAAGCGTTAATTGATGCTGCGGTTATCATCATGATTACTGGGGCTGGAGGTATCTTCGGAAAAGTATTACAAAATAGTGGATTAGCAGAAGTAATTGGCGACACCTTAGGTCAAGCCAATTTAGGTATTTGGTTACCATTCTTAATCGCTGCAGCTTTAAAAACTGCTCAAGGTTCGTCCACTGTTGCTCTAATTACCACGGCTAGTATAGTTGCGCCATTGATGCCTGACTTGGGTTTTGATACGGACCTTTCTAAAGCTTTAGCTGTGTTAGCTATCGGAGCTGGGTCTGCAGTAGTTTCTCACGCCAATGACAGCTTCTTTTGGATATTAACCCAAATGACCAATATGAAAGTTAGTACTGGATACAAGTTGCAATCGGTTTCTACAGGAATATTCGGAATTTCAGCTATTTTGGTGGTTTATTTGATTTCAATAATTTTTGCATAAAAATCAGTTAATGGATAAGAAAAAATTACGCAGCCAGGAATGGTTTGGCAGAGAAGGTAAAATGGGGTTTATCTATCGTTCGTGGATGCGAAATCAAGGCATTCCAGATGAGGGATTTGATGGTAGGCCGGTAATTGGAATTTGTAATACCTGGTCTGAATTAACTCCCTGCAACGCCCATTTCAGAGAGCTGGCTGAGTCCGTCAAAAAGGGGGTGTTAGAAGCTGGAGGATTTCCTTTGGAATTTCCTGTAACCTCTTTAGGCGAGACTTTGATGCGACCCACAGCAATGCTCTTTCGCAATCTGGCAAGTATGGATACGGAAGAAACCATTAGAGCAAACCCCTTGGATGGGATTGTACTGCTCTGTGGTTGTGATAAAACCACTCCCTCTACGGTAATGGGAGCTGCCAGCGTAAACCTTCCCACCTTGGTGGTTTCTGGAGGACCTATGCTTAATGGCAAGTATCATGGCGAGGATATTGGGTCCGGGACTCACGTTTGGAAATTTAGTGAAGATCTCCGAGCCGGAAAAATGAGCCCACAAGAGTTTTCTATGGCTGAGGCATGCATGTCGCGAAGCCGTGGACATTGTATGACCATGGGTACAGCTTCTACTATGGCCTGTATGATTGAAGCCTTGGGTATGACATTGCCAGGAGGCGCTGCTATTCCCGCCCCGGATTCCAGAAGAAAAGTATTGGCTCAGCAATCAGGGCGTCGAATCGTGGAAATGGTGCACGAAGATCTTAAAATTTCACAAATTATTACCCGAGAAGCTATTGAGAATGCCATTGTAATTAATGCCGCCGTGGGAGGATCTACGAACCTGATTATACACTTGACGGCAATTGCTGGTCGCGTGGGTGTTCCTTTAGATTTGTCTGATTTCGATAAGATTGGGAGCAACATACCCATGCTGGTGAATTTAATGCCATCTGGTAAATATCTAATGGAGGACTTTTACTATGCTGGTGGAGTACCCGTAGTAGCGAAAGAATTGGGTGACCTACTACATCAAAATGTTCTGACTGTAAATGGTAAAACAGTGAGGGAAAATACTGCTGATGCCAGTTGCTATAATCGAGAAGTAATTGGTACCGTTTCCGAACCTATTCAAGAAAGTGCAGGTATTGCCGTAGTAAAAGGAAACTTGGCTCAACATGGAGCGGTTATCAAACCATCTGCTGCCACCAAGGAGTTAATGACCCACAGAGGTCCTGCAGTGGTTTTTAAGAACATAGATGACTTTCATGCCCGCGTGGATGACCCCGATCTGAATATAGAAGCGTCCAGTGTAATGGTTTTGCAAAACGTAGGACCCAAGGGGTATCCAGGAATGGCGGAAGTAGGAAATATGCCTATACCAAAAAAGCTACTGGAGCAAGGTGTTACGGATATGGTACGCATTTCTGACGGCCGGATGAGCGGAACTGCCTTTGGCACGGTAGTTTTACATGTGAGCCCTGAAGCTGCTATTGGCGGTGTACTCGGTCTGGTTCAGGATGGGGATATGATAGAATTGGATGTATCGCAAAGAAAATTGCACTTAGAAGTAAGCGAAGAGGAGCTGGCTGAAAGAAGGGGACATATGGTTCAGATAAATGAACACCAAGCCAGGGGATACGTTAAGTTATACTTGGATCACGTATTGCAAGCTCATGAGGGAGCCGACATGGATTTTCTAGTTGGGAAGTCCGGTAGTTACGTTCCCAAGGATAATCACTAAACAGACACTTAATTTATGAAAACACAAACACTTGTAGTTTGCCTGTTGGCTTTTGGGAGTTGCCAGGAGCTTCAAAAAACAGCGGAACAAGTTGACTCGACCGCTGTTCCTTCCTTTGTTAACGATGGTGGCTTGAGCTTATCTGATGGCTTTGTATCAACAGTAGTAATTGATAGTACTTATAAATCAGCGCGGCACATTACTGTAAATAAAAATGGTGACATATATGTTAAAATGGAATCCAATAAAACCAAAGGCATTTTAGGTTTACGAGATACCGATGGAGATGCCAAAATTGATGAAAAAGTGGAGTTTGCTAATTACATAGGCACCGGTATAGATATCCACAACAACTATTTATATGCATCGTCTAATGATGAAATTTTCCGGTACAAACTTAATGAGAATGCTTTGTTACCGGATACCACTGCAGAAAGTGTTGTTGCTGGGTTTCCAGAGCAAAACGAACATGCTTCAAAGTCGTTTACATTTGACAACGCGGGCAATATTTATGTAAATGTAGGTGCGCCGTCAAATGCTTGTATGGAAAACCACCGGACCGCGGGATCGAGCGGCATGGACCCCTGTCCACAACGTACATGGCAAGCCAGTATATGGAAATTTGACGCCAATACACTCGGGCAAACTCAGCAAGAACATGGACATCAATATGGATTGGGCTTACGTAACTGCGTAGCCTTGGATTGGAATACATCTACCAACAGTCTCTATGCGGCACAGCACGGACGTGATCAATTGGCAATGTTCTGGCCTGATATGTACAATGATGAGCAAAACGCGGAGTTGCCCTCCGAAGAATTTGTAAAGATTGACGATGGCGATGATTTTGGATGGCCCTTTTGCTATTTTGATCATTTCCAA
>JAJCYK010000378.1 GCA_029262935.1 Cytophagales bacterium
AAATGCGTTCTAGTTGTATCACTTCCCCACTAGGGTCAAAATACAGATTAGGTTGATAGATACCACCTTCGTTCCAGTAATACCCGTAATCCGCATCTAAGTTTAAGCTAGTACCTTTTTCACTGCTGTATTGGTAGTTCAAATTGGCTTGAATGTTATCCGTTTCAAAAGACCTGCGGTTATTCGCTTGCAAAATTTGATCTACTACTCCTGTATTTATGTTTCCGAATGGAGTAGTTGAAACACTGGACCCACCACGATTGGCAATGCTACCATTTACCACTACACCTACAGTATGTTCTTTGTTTATATAATAGTCAGCACCTGTTCTGAAACTATGCCCTTCATAGGTCCAATTAGAATTGCTTCTTTGATCCAAAAAGTTATCATTCAATTCCTTATAAAGGTTTGTGAAATTCGTTCCCTCATTGTCTGCATAATTATAATTCCCAAAAAGGCTTAACTTCTTGTTTCTATAGTTGGTATTTATTCCACCTCGATAGCGATTTTTTGGACCAATGTCATATCCAATGTTAACGGTAGCATTGATCCCTAAATTTTTGTCCCTCTTTAGCCTAATATCAATAATTCCGGCATTCCCTTCGGCATCGTATTTGGCAGAAGGATTCGTAATGATATCCAACTTTTCGATGTCTTCAGATTGTAGGCTTCTCAACATGGCCACTAAGTCCTCGCCTCGAAGTTGAGTGGGCTTACCATCAACATAAATGCGTACGCCATTTTTACCTTGAAGAATGATATTATCATTATTGTCCACTATAATTCCAGGTGCTTTTCGCAGTAATTCCATGGCATCATTGCCTGCAGAATTTACGCTACCTTCTACGTTGAATACAGTTTTATCTGCTTGCACTTCCACTAAAGGTCTCGCGGCAGTTACTTGAACGTCTTCCAGTTGAGTTACTGCAGCTGAAATTGAAATGGTTTTTAACTTTAGTTCTTGCCCTGTAGCTAGTTTAAAGATATCAGACAAATACGGTTGATATTGTACGCTTGATAATTGCAGGCGATAACTTCCTGCCGGAATACCTAGAAAGGTAAACGAGCCATCATCTTTAGTGTAATCCGCTTTTATCATCACGGAATCTGTGTCCAGTAAAACCATAGTAGCAAAAGCCGCTGGAGATCCAGCATCCTCTTGTACTATCCCCGATATGCTTCCTGTCTCCTGTGCCCTTAGAGATACCATAACTGCCATAAAGCAGAGTACTAGTAAAATGTGTTTCATAGGTTATATATGATATGTGTATTGGTACTTTGGCCCTAATCAACATCTATGCCCAAAATTCTAAACGAGGAAGAATGGCCCTATTATTACATTTCCGGCCCATATGAGGTTTAAAACATTTTATTGGGCTTACATGAATTGTACACCATCGGACATTTAGGACACCAACTTGCTCGATATTGGTATAGGAGCATTGATTTGTGGCAAGGGTTCTTTTACCAGATCCGTTTAAACAAATACTTTATATTCTTTTAGTTCCAGTATTTTGACGCGTTAGAATCAAATCAGGTAACATGAAACGTGGGGATTGTGCTTTAAATACCAACGGCAAATAGGAAGTGGTAAAGATTGTTGAACTGGCGGTGGGCTTTAGTTAAACGGCAAAGGCTGTTACATGTGGATCCAATGAGCCATTAGATGAACATCAATAAAAATGTAAGGGATTAAGGATATAGCAAATACTTCTTTCTCGTTTCTTTAAATCGCTTAAGATCTGGTTCCCAACTTTGACGAATTTCTTGCTCCGATACGCCCTTGATTATTTGCTGTTTTAGTTTGACGGTACCAGCCAACTTATCAAAGTCACCCATCTGTATGCTTTGGGAAAGGTCGAAAAACCTGGACTGATCAGAATAGTTCTTATAAAATTCCATCAGCCATTTTAAATTAATTCTTCCAGATTGATGCAAGTCCAGCACATCAACTTCTCGTAGGTCCAATCCAAAGCACTTTTTGTCCTGATGTAAAGGTGTTTCACTCATACCGGGAATACTTTGCGGAGTAAAAGAAAAGTCATAAACGGCAGCCAAGTCAGGATTGCCCAATACCGTAAATGGCATTTGGGTACCTCTACCTTGACTAATTATTGTACCCTCAAACAAACAAAGCGAAGGATATAAAAATACAGACTGCCAGGTGTTTAAATTGGGACTAGGGCTTACAGGCAGTTGATAAGGCTGATCATGGCTATAATTTAACGCAGGAATAATAACAAGCTCACATTGCAGGTTGTCTGACAACCAGTTTTCTCCATTGATCATTTGAGCGAACTCTCCTATAGTAAGGCCGTGTACAATGGGAATAGGAAATTTGCCAATGCCCGACTTTAATTTCATATCCAACACGGGTCCGTCCACGTAACCATTGGGATTGGGTCTATCCAAAATTATCAAAGGTTTGTTGTAAGTAGCACAGGCCAACATTACATCTCGAAGCGTATTAATAATGGTATAAAACCTACACCCTACGTCTTGAATATCAAAAATCAATAGGTCAACTTTATCCATATCACTTTTTGATGGGATGCGTTTATGTCCATACAGGGAAATAATTGGTATTCCTGTTTCATCATCCACATCATCCGCAATCTTGGCTCCATTACTGGCATTCCCGCGGAACCCGTGCTCTGGTCCAAATACCGCCGTTATATTGATGCCATGATCTAACAAACTATCCACACTTAGTTTATTCCCTATTATGGAGGTTTGATTGATCACCATACCTATCCGCTGGTCTTTTAAATAAGGCAAATATCTGTTCAGTTGATCAGCCCCAGTGCTTATATTAAAGTTCTTTATATCTTGATGTTGGGCCTTAGAACTTAAAGTAAGTAGTTCCAATAGGATACATCCCAAAACAACGATCAACCATCTGGAATAGCTATTAAAAATCATGAGATGTTAGGCATGTTAAATGATTTCTTTAAGAGCAGAGAGTAAAGTGCTTACTGGTTTAGGCCGGGCGTTTTCTCCCATTAATCCAATACGCCAAACCTTTCCCGCAAAACCTCCAAGCCCTGCGCCTATTTCGATTTGGTGGTTCTTCAGGAGCTTATCCCGCACCAACTGGTCATCAATGCCCACGGGCAGTTTAATGGCATTAAGCATGGGCAAACGGTACTCTTCTGACACCAAAAATTCAAATCCCATGTCTTCAAGGCCAACTTTCAGCAACTTGTGTGCTTGCAAGTGTCTTTCGAATCGTGCCTTTAAACCTTCTTGCAATACTAAATTCAATGCCTCTTTTAGGGCATACATACTAGATATGGGCGCAGTATGATGGTAAGCTCTTTTGGCACCTTGCCAATAATTACTCACCAAAGAAAGGTCTAGGAACCAACTTTGTACTTTTGTTTTGCGGGCATTTAATACCTCCACCGCGCGTGCACTAAATGATACTGGTGACAAACCTGGGGGTGCACTTAAGCATTTCTGAGAACCCGAATAGACCGCATCAATCCCCCATTCATCAATATTCAAGTATGTGCCGCAAAAAGAGGTTACGGCATCCACCACCAGCAAGCTATCCACCTCATGAACAAGCTCACTTATTTCCGTCAGCGGTTGCAAGACCCCGGTGGAAGTTTCGGCATGGACGATGGCCACTAATTTCGGACGGCAGATTTTTAGAGCTTCTCTTACCTGGTCTGGGTCAATGGCCTCTCCCCAAGGGGCTTCCACTTTAATCACCTTGGCACCACACCGTTCTGCAATGTCCGCCATTCGATTACCAAATACCCCATGGATACATATTACAGCTTCATCACCTGGCTCCAACAAGTTTACCAAACATGTTTCCATTCCTGCACTACCGGGTGCCGAAACCGCAAAGGTTAATTCATTTTGAGTCTGAAAAGTAGCTTGCAGCATCCTTTTAATATCCGCCATTATTTGCAAAAAGTCTTCATCCAAATGTCCTATCAAGGGTTGAGACATGGCTTGTAGGACACTAGGATGCGCATTGCTTGGTCCTGGTCCTAGTAGCAGTTTTTCTTGATTCATGCGGATACTATGTTGAGGTAAATGGTAGGCTTAAGATACGAAATAGCAGCTATTTTAGATACGTTTTAGCTTAAGAAGCTACTTAACTTTAATCATCGATGATCCAGAAGTTCAAACTATTACCAGATCAACCCTCTACCGGTATTTATACCAACGGCGACCCCGAATAAGTTGCCATAA
>JAJCYK010000379.1 GCA_029262935.1 Cytophagales bacterium
CTCACTTAACGGTTGTAATTGGTAAGACCTCATCTCCGAGATTTCTTTGGGGACATGGCTGGCATGCACCTGAGCAATTTGAGCTTCAATCTCCGTCTTGTCAACCCCTTGGGGCAAGACCACATAACATTGATTAACATCCGAAACCGCACTCCATTCGGTCATAAAACGATCCCCAGAAAATTGCTGAATTGTGGCATAGGAGATCAAAACCTTAAATGGAAAATCGGTATTATTAGGTAAATTCTCAATAACACCGGTCACTTGTAGATCTACCATCTTTTCGAAAGTTAAGATCTTACCAAGTACGTCGATGCTTTTAAAATATTTCTCCGCGATAGCACGTGTTAACACAATGGTATTGGGGTTGGAAAAGGCTGATTCCTGGCTTCCAGCCAACCACTTGATTTGAGTTTGATTAAAGTCAAAAATGTCGAAAAAGGTACTATCAACAAAACCACAACCTTCATCTTCCTGAAAAGAACGGGTATCTTTATTGGAATCAGTAATGGTAAACTGCGCGTTTCTATGATAGGACATAGCTGTAACATTCTTAAGCGCAGGTAATTCTTCTGATAGTGCAGTTGGAAGCGGACTGACTACCCCGGTGCGATATTCAGCTTGACCCTCAATTTGGCTTACCCTGACAATGCGATAGATATCCCCTGCAGCCGAATGAAAGGTATCAAAGCTCATTTCATAGCGAATAACCATGGCGATGATAAGAGTACATACAATGCCCATAGTAAGCCCCAAAATATTAACTAGAGAGTTGGTTTTGTATTTCCATACATTTCTACTGGCGGATTTTACGAAACTTCCCCATAAAATGGTATTGAAAAGGCCGGAGGTAATATTGTTTCTGAGAAGTATTCCTGGACGGACAAATCGAATTACGTTCCAGATGAAGTTCCTTTTGGCCCTCTTTAGACCCAGGGTGACGATCTCTTCCTGAAAATTTTCCAGTAGGTCGCCGGAAATTGTTTCATATAATTGAGAAGGGCAAAACCATTCCAAAAATTTTAGTGGCCATCGGGGAGGGGAAGATGTTTTCTGGTGATCACTGGGCATAGTTCAATTGAGGAATGAGTTTCCAAAGGTTAATGCGGGTAGCTTTCATAGACTGTAGTACAGCTAGTCCGGTATTAGTTATGGTAAATAACCGCTTGCGTCTACCGCCTCTGGTTTTCGTTACTCCACCCATTACTGAGGTTAGGTATTGTTTGTCTTCCAAACGGTATAGCGTAACATGTACCGCACTAAGATTAACTTTGCGACCAACACGTTCATATACTTCAGTAACTATGGCATTGCCATACGCTTCCTCTCGAAGTATGCAGACCATAGTTAGTATTAGTTCTTCAAATTCACCGAGATATTCTTTCATATTGTTATGCTGTACTCTTATTTCTATATGTTTTGTAAAACAAATTTAACAATTACTATACACATTGTCAAAGAAATAGGATAATTATTGATGATCATTATAATTTACCGTTATTTACTAATAATACTTCCCTCAATAACAGTAAATGAATTATAAAAATAAACGTAGATGGCTCATCATTAGAGACTATTGTATTGGGTGGACCTTGGCATTTGTATTTTACAGCATTGTAAGGGGGGAAGGAACACAGGAGATGGGTTCTGTTCAGCTTGAAGTCTGGCGTAGTATTTTAGTTTCTATGGTAATTGGCCCCATTGTTGGAAGCATCTCTGGATACGCCCAAGTGTTGACCGAGGAGAAAGCGTATCAACCGATGTCGATTCAGAAACTTCTGATACTCAGGTTTATATTTACCCTATTATTTATAATATCCATCATCTTGATCGCTTATACTATAGTAACTCTCTTTATGGAAGTAAAGATTGGATTGATAGCATTTGCTTTTGAACCCGGCAGCTTTGCCATCTATTTATATATACTTTTTGTCGATGTCTTTATGGCTATACTAAGGCAGGTTAATTTACTGCTTGGAGAAAAGAAACTTGGAAAACTGCTACGTGGTAAGTTCTACACCCCAAGAGAAGAGGAACGAATTTTTATGTTTGTGGATCTCAAAGACTCAACGAAACTAGCAGAGCAACTAGGCCATACCAAATACAGCCTATTGATTCAAGATTGCTTCAATGATCTCGGCGTAGTAGCAGAAAACCAAGCAGAGATCTACCAATATGCAGGGGATGAAGCGATACTGACCTGGCAGTTGCCTGATGGATTAAGAAATGAGAATTGTATTAGGGCCTATTTCAATTTCAAAGAGGAGTTAATCAAAAAACAAGATTATTACCTTCACAAATACAATTGTAGGCCATTTTTTAAAGCAGGAATAAACGCCGGCAATGTCATGGTGACTGAGATTGGAAAATATAAAAAAGACATTGCTTATCACGGTGATACCGTGAATACTGCAGCAAGAATTCAAAGTAAATGCAATGACTTTAAACAGGAACTATTGATTTCCAAGAACCTAAAAGACCAATTGAAAAAAAGTGAGTTCAACTTTGACGAACTAGGCAGAATAGCGCTTAAAGGAAAAGAAAAAGAAGTGCTTATTTATGCGGTTGCTGAGTACGCCAAATAGTAGCTTTCCTTGACCTTATTCGCTACCAGCCATACATTTTGAAACAATACCTGTTTGAATCCATGTATAATGGCAGTATAATTACATATTAAATAACTTCTAAAATCATGTTAAAGAAAATATTATTAGGACTTGGAGCGGTAGTACTCCTGTTTGTGCTTTATGTTGTTTATGCTTTGTTTATTGCCGCACCAGCAAGTCCACCTGCAACTACGGAATATTCTAACGATGGTCTTGAAATAACCGTAACTTATAGCCAGCCCTACAAAAAAGGCCGGCTGATTTTTGGTGATGAAGCTGATGGCGCTTTACAACCTTATGGCAAATATTGGAGACTAGGCGCCAATTCCGCTACAGAAATTACTTTCAACAAGGATGTTCTTTTTGCGGGAAAACCTCTTAGTGCAGGGTCTTATCGTATGTCAGCGGTACCAGGCCCCCAATCATTTAAGATTTCTCTTAATAGCGAATTGGACGTATTCTTTGGAGTAGCTGAACCAGATGAGGAACTTGATGTATTATCAGTAGATGCACCTGTGTCCATGCAGGATAATGAAACCGAAATGTTCACTATTAATATTAACAAAACTGACTCTGGAGCGCAGATAGATTTCGTTTGGGATAAAGTGTTGTTCTCAGTGCCTGTAACAATGCCCTAAAGTCGGCTCATGAAAAAATGGTTGATATTACCACTAGGTGTGTTGCTATTCCTGGGTATTGCCTATTGGGCTATTGGTAAAATTCAGTACAGAATGAATGTAATGGATGTGGAAGAGTATGATCCGGTTTCCACTTTAAAAGTGCCAGAGACATTGCTCACCAGATCAAAATTTCCGTTTATTGATGTGCACAACCACCAATGGACCATGCCGATACAGGATCTGGATGAACTTGTTGAGGACATGGATGCACTTAACATGTCAGTAATGGTGAACCTCAGTGGCTTTAGAGGAAAATATCTGGAGTGGACTTTGGACAATGTGCAAGATCACTTAGACCATCGTTTTGCTATTTTCCTTAACCTTAATTTTGAGGAATTGGACGACGATGGATGGCCAGAGAATGCTTTATCCATTATGGAGGAGGCTGTCAAACAGGGAGTGAAGGGATTAAAAGTTTATAAAGGCCTTGGACTTACTGACAAGGACAATGATGGCCATAGAATCGCCATTGATGATTCTAGATTAGATCCTATATGGGCTAAATGCGGTCAGTTGGGGATACCCGTATTGATTCATTCGGGCGAACCGGCCTCCTTCTGGCAAGACAAAGACAAGTACAACGAACGGTGGCTGGAGTTAAAACAATACCCTAGCCGGTACCGCTCTTCCGAAAGATTTCCATCCTTTGAAGAAATAATGGCTGAGCAGCACCGGGTATTTCGCAAACATCCTGGCACCACCTTTATCAATGCCCATTTGGGATGGTTCGGCAATGATCTTGATAGATTGGGAAAACTCTTTGATGAAATGCCCCACGTATATGCTGAAATGGGCGCCGTGTTGGCTGAATTGGGGCGCCAACCGCGGAACGCCCGGCAATGGATGATAAAATACCAGGACCGGGTAATGATGGGCAAAGACACCTATAATAAGGAAGAGTATTATACTTATTTCCGGGTGTTAGAGACCGACGATGAATACTTTGACTACTATCGCAAGCGCCATGCTCATTGGAAAATGTATGGATTGAACCTCCCGGATTCAGTCTTAAAAAAAGTATACTACCAAAATGCCTTGAAGGTCATTCCCGGCTTAGATACTAGCTTATTTGATTAAAACAAAGTGTTTGTTTTCCTGCTATTAAATAGTCCAGCCATTTCGGTAATTGCTCATTACGAATTCATTTGCTGGATCAAAATTGGTTATTTTCATTTGCTTGGCATCCCAAAGTAATTTCTTTCGACCTGGATACCTAGTCCTTCCTTTACTGTCTTTCTCTTGTAGCATATAAGCTCTCAATGCCAAATTTCCCATCAACACAGCTTCAGAAAATGGACCTGCATAATTAAAAGGTGAACTCACTTCTGCTTCATCAAAACCTTTTAGACAAGCATTAACCCAACTTATATAATGACCTTCTGGTATTCTTTTTAAAGTTTTTGGTAATGCGTCCACCTCTCCCTTTCTTGAAAGGGGTATTAAAATTGGGGGTTTGGAATAATTGCCAAATACCTTCCCATTGGTACCTTCGAAAATAAAGCCGTTACTGAAATCTCCAATATCATCATTGGGACCCAGTTCTGGAGGTCTTTCGGGTTGTAATCCACCATCCATCCAGGTCAATTTGATATTGCCCTTTCCATCAGTGCGCGGAAAGGTCAAATGAATAATTGCTGATGCCGGGCAGCTATCTTTGTAGTTAGCAACTTTAAAAAAGCCTTCCCAAGCTGTAGTGGCACTACACTCCACCTCTATAGGGTAATCCACTGGCAAGATCCTGAAAAATGGATCCATAATATGACAGGCCATATCCCCCAAGGCACCTGTCCCAAAAGCCCACCATCCACGCCAATTGAATGGCAAATAGGCTGGATTGTAGGTCATTTCTGCAGCTGGGCCCAGCCATAAATCCCAATCCAATTCGTTGGGAACATCAAAGTTACCTTTTGGTGTGGGTATTCCCTGTGGCCATACCGGTCTGTTAGTCCAAGCATAAACCTTGCTTACTTCACCGATTAACCCAGCATCAATTATCTCTTGGGTACGCCTCACCGGCTCGTCTGAAGCATACTGGTTGCCCATCTGAGTCACTACCTTATATTTTCTAGCTGCCTCAGTCAGTAACCTTGCTTCTTTAATGCTGTGAGTAAGTGGCTTTTGCACATAAACGTGTTTTCCCATTTGCATGGCTCTCATGGTGGCTATGGCATGTGTATGGTCTGGGGTTGAAACCGTTACCGCGTCAATATTTTTACCTTCTTTGTCCAACATTTCCCTGAAGTCTTTAAAATAAGGGGCTTCTGGGAAAGAGTCCCTGGAATCTACGGCCATACGGTCATCGACATCACAGAGATAAGCTATTTTTACATTAGGGCTTTTGGCCATTGCGGCCAAGTCCGATTTCCCTTTTCCTCCCACGCCGATGCCAGCAATGTACAAAGTGTCACTGGGAGGTACATGGTTGGTGCCACCTAGAACATGTCTGGGAACGATCATGAACCCAGCAATCGAAGCTGCACTGGCCTTTATGAATTTTCTTCTGCTTTTTTTTCTAGATTTAGTATTCATAGGTTTCAGTTCTGTAGAAGTTAATTTAGTTGCTGCAGTTCAATATTACTATTAACCTTTCCTAAAATTTTCCAAAAAATGGCTGCGAGCCATGTGTTTGAGAATAGCAGGTGGTAAAACTTAGTTGAGCTAAAATGTGGAAGTAACCAGGGTAGGAGTTTCCTGAATTTTATTACCAATTCTCATCAATTTCTGCTTTGCCACTAAAATGGACTACTTTATTACCATATAGTGGATCATAGTAATGTCCTCCTTCTTTATAATCTTCATTCCAAGTTTTAGTGCGGTCTTCGTTAAGTTTATATAAGAATGGTGATAGATGAAGTCTTTCCAAATGCCACCTGCCCTCTTTTCCGGAAGGGATATCCTCCCCATCTCCATACAACATGAGCCCACCTTCAGCAAAAATTTCGTGACCTGGATTGGTGCTCATGTATTCATGACTTACGTTCATAACCTTATGACCTATTTCATGGGCTATAGTACCGCGCAGTCTGTCGGGTCTGGATAAGTTGGTGATAGTAATGATTCCTCTGAAGGCATCTGGCAACGTATTGCAATAGGAATAAGTAGGGAAAGACAAACCACCAGTCCTTACTGTTTTCATAGTCCAGTTCCTTCCTTCGGATACTTCCAGAAAGGGATAAAAGACATCTTGGAGCACAGTCAGGTAAATTGTTCTGGAGTTTTGAGTATCTGGCTCAATTATACTGCTAAAAGCTTCTTTAGCCAATGGGGTAAGTATAGCCGGGTGCCTCCTCATATGTTTATACATATTGACATACTCTGTATTAGGCACCCCGGGTACTTCATTCGCTTGAATAGAGAAGTACTGGGGATCAACTGCCCCTGTTTTTACCCACAGCAGGTTAATCTGTATGCATGTGGGCTGGTAGATTTCTTTTGCGGCTTGAAAGCTTTCTATCATTTGTGCCAGGGTTACTTTCCTAAAAGCAGGATCAAAATTGCTGGGGAAGTACACACCAACATCCAAAGTTAGTTTACCAGATACCAAATCTTTGTTAAATTCAGCAACATCAAGGGTGTCCAAGACACTCCATGCGACAGGTAGAATTTCTGGGGTCGAGCTAGGCTGCTGTTGAAATGCTTCAGGGTCTTGGTTGCAGCCTGTTAATGCTAGCAGTAATAGAAAGTTGAAAGCGGCTCTCATTAAAAGTAATATAGTAATCTTTAGATAAAGAATACATATAAAGGTCTGTCAGGTAATAAAGCAGTGGGCAAGTTAATCAAGATCCAACAACCTGGCTTTTGTAATTTCTCCGGTACCTTCATAAAAGAGATGAAGCCCTTTCGAGCAATCTTGGTGTCATTCGAATCTTAGTTTATCTCCGGCAGGATGCCATTTGGTATGAAGCTCCTGACCTGACAGTTTAGTGAATTGCTGTAAATCGCTACCAGCAGCATTCATTATATAGAGATTGAAATCCCCAAAGTCACCTAATTGAAGATCATTTGGTTGGACCCTGTCCTTAATTAGATCCCCTAAGTCACTTAATTTGTAGGGGCAGAAAAGAATATTTCTGGATCACCTTTTAAAATCATTAACCTTAGAAAGGATTCATGTGCATATTGATTAGTAATCTGTTCGTTTAGACGTTTTTGTACTTGAATAATGTGAAAATGTAATTCTTAAGTGGCTTGTTTTAAAATTGAATAACCGTTTTACCGATGGTCTTTCCGGATTCTTGCATCTGATGGGCTTTTTTAAGATTGTCCACAGTAAAACCTTCCAAGGTGGTGGTTAATGTTGTTCTCAAAGTGCCGGCATCTAGCAAATTCGCTATTTCATTTAGTATCTCGTGTTGTTTATCCATATCATCTGTGTTAAACATGGATCGCGTGTACATCAACTCCCAGGAGAAGGACACGCTTTTGGCTTTGAGTAATGACAGGTTTAAGGGATCACTACTACCTGTAATAGAAACGATATGCCCCTGGGGTTTGATGATGTCGGCAATTGTTTCCCAGTAAGCATTGATGTTTACAAAATCTAAAATATAATCCACCTGGCTGTGACCTATTTTTTCTAATTCAGTTTTCAGATCATAGTGATTCACCACATGGTCAGCCCCCATTTCTTTACACCAGTTTTCAGATTCAGGTCGTGAGGCCGTAGCAATTACGGTAAGACCCGCGACTTTTTTAGCCAGCTGTATGGCAATAGATCCTACACCACCCGCGCCAGCTAATATCAAGACTGTCTTGCCTTTATCTGTTTTGGTATTAACTTTGATACGGTCAAAAAGGGATTCCCAGGCAGTTAATCCTGTTAAAGGGACAGCTGCTGCTTCAGTTATGGAGAGGTTCTTAGGCTTAAACCCGACGATACGTTCATCAACAAGTTGATATTCCGCATTGCTGCCACTTCGATTAAGATCCCCAGCATAATACACGGCATCACCGACTTTGAACTTCGACGTTTCATCGCCTACAGCCTCCACGGCTCCTACGGCATCCCATCCAATAATTTTTGGAGTATCCAGTACCGTGTTAGTAGCTGCACTTACTCTAATCTTAAAATCTACCGGGTTTACTGAAATTGCGGATATCTTCACCAAAAGATCATGCCCCGTTGGGGTTGGGGTATCCAATTCAAATTCTATAAAACTATCCGGCTCGGTGATGGGTAACGATTTTTTGAATCCTATTGCTTTCATATTTAGTCTCTTCCTGTTTTACAGTGAGGCAAAGTTTATCTCTTGTACAAGATACTATGTTGTAGCATTACTGGCAATTATATTGGTTTGTTGTAAATATTTTTGCCAGGAGTATTGAGAAGCAGTATTTGGAGCAAGCCAACAAAGTAGATGGCAGGTTTGGAGAGGTTTTGAGGTACATAAACACCACTATAAGCAAGCAAGAATACCTCAGAATTCCAGTATTAGGGGATAAATTTGCCATTTTTACCACTTATTTTTCAGAATACTTCAAGAAACATGCTAGGATAAGCTTGGGGAATACATCATAAAGT
>JAJCYK010000380.1 GCA_029262935.1 Cytophagales bacterium
ATGAAGCGATTGTTATGGGGTATTATCGCCTTGATTGGTATGATCCTGATCACCTTGCAAGCAAACGGTCAGGACAAAAACTGGGGTGTTGGATTGCGGTTAGGTGATCCAACCGGGGTAACGGCCAAGAAATATTTAGGCTCCAGCAATGCCTTGGAATTGGCCTTAGGTACTAATTACAATGGAAAAGGGCTGGAGTTCTTAGTTCACTATCTTTTTCATTTTCCAGTAAGAAATGCTCAAGGACTGGACTGGTACTACGGATTTGGAGCACAGATAGAGGACGATCATCGTGATGAACGCGATCGGGGCAGGGACGACGAGACGGAGTTTGGTGCTGATGGTGTATTGGGTATGGAATATACTTTCGCCGGAGGCCGGTTGTCTGCCTTTTTTGATGGAATATTATTTATTGAGCTTATAGACGATCCTTTCGACCTGGAATTGGATGCTGGGATTGGATTACGATTCAACTTTTAACTATTAGAGAATGAAAACGACATATTTTTTAACCGGAATTTTATTAGTAGGCCTACTTACCGGTTGTGCCAATTGGAGTAACACAGCCAAAGGAGGTGTAGTGGGCACCGCGGGAGGGGCCGCTCTAGGAGCTGCCATTGGTAAAGCCACGGGAAACACCGCCAGAGGAACCATTATTGGAGCAGCAGTAGGTGGCACTGCAGGGATATTAATTGGAAGGCGCATGGACAAACAAGCTAAGGAAATACAGGAAGACCTGAAAAACGCCCGTGTGGAGCGTGTGGGGGAAGGCATCGTAGTCACTTTTGATTCAGGTATTTTATTCGATTTTGATCGATCTGAATTAAAGCCAGCCGCTCGTCAAAACGTATCGGATTTGGCCCAAACTTTAAAAAAATACGAGGACACGGATATTTCGGTCATTGGCCATTCGGATGGACAAGGAGAAGAAGATTACAATCTGAAACTCTCTCAAAGAAGAGCCGCAGCAGTATCCACCTATTTGGATATGACTGGAGTAGATGGAAGTCGGGTCCAGGAAATTGGTAAAGGAGAATCGGATCCAGTAGCCAGTAATGACAATGCCGAGGGCAGGGAGCAGAATCGTCGCGTGGAAATAGCCATTTTTGCTAATGAAAAAATGCAAAAGGCCGCCAAACGGGGGGATCTGGAAATTGACAATTAAACTTGCATGATGTATTAGGTATGAATCTCCAAGAGTTAAGTACGGTAGTAAGGAAACGGATCAGCGGGTTACGATCCATAATAATGTCCGTGATGGCAGCTGATTGGTCCTATGAGAAGGCCTTTTACTACATCACCATTGGACTGGTTTTGATCTCGTTGCTGTTGAAGACAATCAATTTGATCAATATCTCCCAAAGCGGTGGAGAACTGGTTTGGACAGCCTTGCTGCTGTGCTTAACTATTTTGGCAATTGCGTTTTTTCTGGCGCATGGCACGCGTCTCTTAATTCGTGCAATCAAAAAAGATATGAAGTGAGTTATGGAAAGTGAATTACAAGTCGGTAAAGTAGTTTGGGTGTATAAAATTGGTTGTGAAGGTGAAATCGTAAATCAGGTTTGGCAAGAACTACAAATGCGATACCATATTAGAATTCCTGCGGAGGACGAAACTTACATTTACAATCAGGACGATCTATTCGTTTTCGGCCCGGAAGCAGAAGCAAATATTAGAAAAGAATGGAGCCAACAGGCTTTTTAAGAAACATTTATATGAAATATTTTTTTACAATTGCAGTATTCGGCCTTTCAGTTTTTGTCAACCAGGCACAGAGCCAGAAGCCCTCTGGCTATGACAAAATTGGCAAGTTTGAGGAAGAACGGGCCATGGTTCAACTGGATGGTTTGTGGGGTATAATTGACTGGGACGGACGAGAGATCATATCACCGAGGTACCAAAGAATTTTGCCCTTTAAAAACAAGCGTGCCAGAATACTTAAAGAAAAAAGATGGGGCATAGTGGATTGGCAAGGAAAAGAAATCATCCCTCCTCAATACACCTTTATGGGCCCTTTCAAAGATGATCGTGCCAAGGTCTCTAAAGACGGTAAATGGGGCATTGTCCATTGGGACGGTCAAGAGATTGTTCCCACCAAGTATGAGATTATCGGAGAGTTTGAGCAAGGCCGTGCTCTGGTTAGGGCCGACGGTCACTGGGGTATTATTGATACTGAAGGGCGCGAAATTGTGACTCCGAAGTATGACAAAATTAAAAATTTCCAGGACGAAAGGGCTAAGGTACAACTCAATGGTCGTTGGGGCATTATCAACACCGCGGGCGAAGAGATTGTCAGAGTGGATTAGACAAAGAAATTGCTGTTTGAAAAGGCCGGGCCCCGTGAGGGCTTGGCCTTTTATTTGAACCCCAATAGCCCCTATTAACCTGCTTCGCTCAACGGAGTGTTTGAAGTATTAACGTGGCCTACTGAACCGTTAGTTTCCAATAGGAGGAGGCCCATCCGGTACGATACCTTGATACTGATAATCGCCTTTACGTTCCAGAAACTCTTTGCGTACTGCTGATCGCAATTTCTCGTCCTCAAATAAATCAACCATCGTCATGGAGAGTGCTTTTGCGGCATAGATCATGCCTTTGTGCCCTATTGACATGCCTCCACAAGCTACCACAGCCCATGAATGCCAGGGAGTATCCTTGGGTGCAGTGGTTGCCTTTAATCGTATTACAGGTACCACAAAGCTCACGTCGCCAACATCAGTAGACCCTCCTCCAGGATTTTTGAGCGTTTCTTTTAAAGGATTGATGGCTGCATCCAGCCCCAGTTGTTCCTTACCCGTGGCTTCCTGAATCTTCTTGGCAAAAACTTCTTCCTTGGTGGTATAGCTGATGTCTCCCAGGTATTCTAAGTTTTTTTGTAAGCGAGCTCCACCGACACGATTCACTAATACTTCGTGTACACCGGATATCAGAGAGATCTTGTGATCTACATTGGCCATAATAGCCGCTCCTTCCGCCATTTTTTCAACTTGCTTCCAAACCTCAGTCATACCATCTCGCTTGGTATCACGGACCCGAACCCATATCCTTGAATAATCAGGCACTACATTTACTACTTGTCCGGCATCTTGGATGTGATAGTGCATGCGCACGGTAGGTTTAACATGTTCCCGGTAAAAATTTATCCCGTTGGTATACAATTCCAAAGCGTCTGAAGCACTACGCCCATTCCAGGGGTCGCCGGCGGCATGGGCAGCCTGACCGTAAAATTCCACCATAAAATCCACCAAAGCTAAAGAACTTTGGACATCTGCTTCGGTTTCGGCTCCAGGATGCCAATCCATCACCACGTCAACATCATCAAATAAACCAGACCTAATCATCCATAGTTTACCAAAGTACCTTTCTTCTGCCGGCGTACCATAAAAGCGAACGGTACCTTGAAGTTTGCCAGCAGCAATGAGTTCTTTTATGGCTACTGCTGCTCCTAATGA
>JAJCYK010000381.1 GCA_029262935.1 Cytophagales bacterium
TATCGACTTTGTTATCCTTGCGTTTTTTAATTTTGTTTTTTAGTTTCTGACCTAAACTTTGGGCGGGTACGTGTGTAACAATGCCGAAACTAAACAAGCACAGCATTAAAACTAGTGGTAATCTTCTCATAGTATAATAGTATTTAATTTTCGTTTTGGTAAAAATAGAGATTACCGATGGGCCGCGATATTACCCATATGAGGTAAATTGATACCTAAAACAACGGAGGTTGGATCTAAATTAGGCGATCTTTAAGGGCCTTACTTACTGCTTCTGCACGGGAATGCACGTGTAGTTTTTCGTAGATGTTCTTGATATGTGCTCTCACCGTATGGCCACTAACAAACAACGCATCAGCGATAACCTTGTAGTTATCCCCATCACACAATTTTTGTAGGATTTCCGTTTCTCTTTCCGTTAAGGGAGAACTGGTAGCCGCTTTGAAACTGGTGACAATCTTTCTGGCAATATGCGTGCTCATAGGGGACCCTCCTTCATGCACCTCTTTTATAGATTGTAACAACTCGCCGGGAGGTGTATCTTTAACTAAATAGCCCGTAGCGCCTGCCAACAATGAATTGAATATGGAATCGTCATCTTGTTGAATGGTCAACATAATAAAGTCAACCACCGTTAATTGCTCTTTTAATATACTGACACCCTCAATGCCATTCATGCCTGGTAGGTTGATGTCCATTAAGACCACATCAGGAACGTCATCAGGCAGAGAAACAATGGCATCTTCGCAATTAGAAAAGGTGCACTTGCAAGAAAAATCGGGTGTTCCATCAATGATCAATGCCAAAGTTTGTCGTATTTCATCGTCATCTTCTACTATGGCTACGCGTATCATGTGATTGCAACTTTCAAAAAGTTAAATTACGACAATTAAAGGTCCTAAGATATAACTCATATGAGGTATATGTTTTAATTTGATGAAAGGGTTATCTTCGTTCCATTGCCTGGAGTGCTGGCAATAGTAAGCGCACCCCCAATTCTATTGGTCCTTGATTTCATATTATTCAACCCATATCCACTAGTGGTATTCTCAAAGTTAAAACCTTGACCATCATCAGAAAAGGATATTGAATAGCTAGTTCCTTTAAATTCGACTTCTAGAAGGGCTTTTTTACATTCCGAATATTTCAAACAGTTATTCATGGCCTCTTTAAAGAGCATAACGATGTGTCTTCTGGTGTCTGAATTGACACTATGGTTGTTAAGATCATCATGTAGTCCTGTCATGCGGAAGGAAATTCCAGAGTGATCAAACAATTGATCACCAAAATCTTTTAATCGTATCATAAGTTCGTACCAGGTATCTTTTTTAGGGTCCAGCACCCATATAAAATCCCTCATGCCGCCTGATAAGTCTTTGGTATTTTCCTCAACTTTACGCAGGTATTTATATAGATCCTCCTTAACGCCATCGGCCCTTTTGGCCAATTCCAAAAACATGGAGATCTTAGTAAGTTTATGCCCTAGCTCATCATGAAAGTCGCGGGAATTTTGTTCCCTCAGTTTTTCTCGCTCCTCAACTTTTACCTTTTCAATTTTTGCTTGAGCCTCAATGGTTATGGTTTTGGCTTTGGCCTCTGCGGTTTCTGCTCTTAATTCCGCTTCTTGTTGGTTCAATTTCCCTTTGTGTACATTATCCCGATAATTTAAATAGCGCCATATTATCCCGATTACTATCATGGTATACAGAACATAAGCCCACCAGGTGGCCCACCACGGGGGTAGGATGGTTACGCTTACCGAAGCTTGCATATCACTCCAGATCCCATCATTGTTCGTAGCCCTAACCTTAAAAATATACCTTCCAGGATCCAGATTGGTGTAAGTGGCAAAACGACGATTCCCCGCTTGAATCCAGTCCAGATCAAAACCTTCCATTTTATAGGCATATTGATTGCTATTGGAATGTGTGTAATTCAGAGCAGCAAATTCAAAAGAAAAGAAATAATCTTTATGCGTTAATGTTACTTCCTTGGTAAACGGAAAAGGATAGTCAAGCAACTGATTACCTTTGCCGTTCTTTGTTTCTATAGTAGCTTCTTGATTTAGTAGGTTGAACTGCGTTATATAAATGGGAGGTAAATAGGTATTGTCTATTATTTCCTCCGGACGGAAGACGTTATAACCATTTATTCCCCCAAAATAGAGCTGCCCATCAGGGCTTTTAAAGTAGGCTCCCCAGTTGAATTCGTTATTCTGCAGGCCATCTGTTTCTGTAAAATTCCGAAACTCTTCGGTTTTCTTATTGAAACGGCTAAGGCCCATATTGGAGGTTATCCATAAATCGCCTTGATCATCCTCCAAAATGCCATAAACTACATCATTGGGTAAACCATCCTCTTCAGAGTACCGTACAAAGGTTGGTTGGGCACTATTAATATTTGACATCTTGGTAAGACCGCTGTGTGTTCCTAGCCAAATGGTCTGACTTTTGTCAAGATAAAACGAACCGATGAAATTATTGCTAAGGCTGTTTTCTTCATTAGGCTCATTATAATATGACTTGAACTGTTTTGTTTCCAAATCAAAACGATTCATTCCATTAAAAGTACCAATCCATAAAAATCCTTGTTCGTCCTGATCTATAGCTCGCACGGAGTTATCGCTAAGGCTGTGTGGATCTTGAGGGTCGTGTGAGTAGTTAGAAAAGATGCCTGTCAGAGGATCAAATCGATCAATACCTCCATTAGAGCCAATCCATAAAAATCCCTCCTTATCTTCAAAAACAACCCAGGTTCTATCATTACTGAGACTGCTTTCATTGTTTGGATCATGTCGGTATTTCTTAAATCGCACCCCTTGGCTATCCTCAATCATTTCATTAAGACCGCCACCCCACGTGGCTATCCATCGCCTTCCTCGGCTATCTTGAAAAAAAGTGCGTACGTCATTGTTACTAATGCTGTGGGGATCATCAGGATCATGGGCATAATGAGTGAAAATCCCAGATTTGGGATCGAAACGATTTAGGCCCCCTCTGAAGGTACCAAACCAGAGTACTTTTTGAGGGTCTTCATATATCTCCCAAAGGATGGCATTGTTTAAGCTATTACTGTTTTTCGGATCGTGTGTAAAATGCTTGAATTTAAATTTCTCCGAATCATAACGGTTAATCGACCCTGCATAACTGCCTATCCATACAATTCCAGCACGGTCCACCATAATCTCCTTTATCCAATTATCGCTAATGCTGTTTGGCTCACTGGGATCACTGGGAAAGTGAGCAACCTTCTGGTTACTCATATCATAAATGTAAAGACCTTCATCCTCCGTACCGATCCATAAGTTTCCCCGATTATCGGATTCAGTACAAGTGACAGTTATGTCAGGAACACCTGGGATTTTATAAAATCGTTCTTGCTTTCGATCGAATTGATACAAACCTGATTCTGTAGATATCCACAAATGATCAAGCTCATCCTCATAAATCCTGTTAATCGCATTTGGATCGCGGTCCCCGGTTTTAGGTTGGAAGTACTTAATAAAACGGCCATCATGATATCTATTCAGACCATTTAAAGTGCCTATCCATAGGTCGTTCTTTTGATCAAGATAAACTGCCTCCACGAAACTATCACTTAAGCTATTAGAATCTGAGGCCTGGTGGTAATACCTTTGAAACCCTAGACTTGCGGAACCATTCTCCAGTATCATCTTATTTAGACCATTATCTGTACCCACCCAAATGGCACCATCCTCATCTTCCCCTATAGCCAACACAACATCATTGCTTAAGGAATTTTCTACATTCGGATCATGTCTAAAACGTGTGAATTTATCGGTCTTGCGATCTAAAAGGTTTAATCCCCGTCCACGAGTACCCACCCAAAGACGCTCTTTGTGATCTTCATACAGCGGCCAAATGATGCTATAGCTTATGGAATTAGAATCATTAACATCGTTATTATATATTTTGAATCCGTATCCATCAAATCGATTTAGTCCTTCTTCTGTACCAACCCAAATAAAGCCTTGACTATCCTCAAGTAAAGAAAAGACGGAGTTTTGGGACAGACCTTTCTCAGGCCCTATATGATCAAAGGAAATGCGTCGACCTTGACCAAAGGTCAAACTACTAACACTGCAGAGAAAGATACACAGAAAATGAAATTTGATCATTTAACTGTAGAAAGGTATAATAACCAGTTAATAGTGAGATTGATAATAATGAATTTTTATAAGCCTTGCAAGAACTCAAGAAGCAGAGGATTGGGAATTTCGAAAACATGTGGCGACCTACCTAATCTTAGCAGAATCTTGTACCTAACATTAACATTTTAAAACTTACAGATGGCGCTGAGGACTAAACGAAAAGCCTGATGTAAGCTAACTGCCTTGCCAAAACTAACCTTCGCGGAAGATTCGGCCGACGCAGCAAATCATAGTCGAAAAGAATGCAAGATTTAAGGAATTATCACCATACGCCAATTCTTCAAAGATGTAGTTTACTACTCATCTTTGAGCACTTCAATTGGATTGGTAATAGCAGCTTTTACAGTATGATAACTAGTAATTAGTAATGAGAATAATAACGTTCCCACGCCGGTTATTACAAATACCCAAACCGATGGGGTAATCCGGTTACCAAAATCCAATAGCCACTGTTGTATAAGCCAATATGACAACGGAGCTCCAATAGCAAAAGCGATAACAACAAGTTTGGTGTACCCTTCCGAGATTAGCACCAATATGTTCCAGATACTAGCACCTGATATTTTGCGAATACCAATTTCCTTGGTACGACGCTCTAATGTATAAATAACCATACCCAGCAACCCCAGACAGGCAATCATCAGCGCGAGGCTTGCCATGATTTGCAGCGCCTTTCCAAAATGCTGTTGGCCTAGCAGGTTTGCGGCAAACTTTTGATCAATAAATATATATTCGAATGGCAAATCTCCTGCATGTTGTTTCCACACATCCTGGAGTGCTAACAAAGTAGACTCCCAGGCTTTATGGCTTTGAGGTCTAACACGTACCAAGGCATATTTTCGTTGACTAAATACGCTACTCCCTATATGGAATATAGCCATTGGTTCAATACGGGTATCTAGCGAGGCAAAATGATAGTCCTGTACCACCCCAATTACTTCAAATTTTGTGCTTTCATTAGGATAGTCAATTACTTTTCCAATAACCGACTCATCCATATTCCATCCCAGTGCCTTCACGGCAGTTTCACTTAAAATGACCTTATCCACATCTCCAGGATTACTAGCTGAAAAATTGCGACCGACTACTAATGGGACCCCCAAGGTAGCAAGGTAGCGTTGGTCTGACGCAGCAAAGTTGAGCTTAAAATCTTTGTCATCACCGTTCCTGGGCCTGAATGAATCATGGCCCATATAAAGGGGAACCTGAGCACAAAAAGAAGCGCTGAGAACACCAGAAATATTGGTAATCTCATTTGTTAAAGTCTCTCCGTTGGCCACCCGTTCCACATGATCAAGAATCAGTAAGTTCTCTTTATTAAAACCTAGATCTTTCTTCGAAAAATAATTCAGTTGTTGGAACACCAATGTGGTACAAATTATAAGCACAATCGACACCGTAAATTGTATGACCACCAACCCATTTCTTAATGACTTTCCCTCCTTTCCCCTCTTCAGCTTACCTTTCATAGCTTCTATTGCATGAAAACCACTTAAAAATAATGCAGGAATACCACCGGAAAGAACACTCATAAAAAACAATAAGAAAATAATAATCGACACCAATTCTACATCCTGAAGTAAATTGATTTCAAGAGTTTTACCAGAGACCAGACTAAACCAAGGAAGAAGCATCCGTATAAAAGCGAAGGCCACAATTAGAGCCAAAAGGCAAAACGTAAAAGCTTCAATAAAATAACCCTCAACCAACTCTTTACGACCTAGCCCCAGGACCTTACGAACGCTTACCTCTTTTGCTCTACGTATAAATTGTGCCGTCGATAAATTGATAAAGTTAATACAGGATAGCAGCACAATAAAAATTGCAGCTCCTATAAGGGTATAGGTTATTTTGTAATTACCTATTTCGTTAAAATTCCCTACCACATTATCGGAATGCAAGTGAATTCGCGGTAGTGGCTGCAAAAAAAGATCCCATGATCTCCCGGTTTTGAGATAATTATCAAAGTACTCATTTATGGACTCCGCATGTTTGCCGGGCAGCTGTTCAAGTTTCCTTTGAGTTTCATCAACATCAGAATTCTTCTTTAATAGAACGAATGTTTCTAATTGTGTCCAAACCCAGCTCCAGCTATTCTCTTCCACTTTGGAAAAAGTGGTCATTGACATCAGCATGTCAAAATCAATGTAGGAATTATCTGAGATGTCTTTAACCACTCCCGTTACCTCAAACGCACTCTTGTTTTCACCCGTACCTGTTTGCAAATATTTACCCAAAGCCGCTTCTCTTCCAAAATACTTTTGAGCCGTTGATTCCGTAATAACGATGCTTTGAGGTTGTAACAAACAGGTTTCAGGGTTCCCTTGCAAAACGTGAAAATTGAACATTTTAAAGAAATTCGAATCGGCGGCAAGAATATTTTCCTGGTTGTAAGCAATAACATCCTTGGATGTATTCACATGGGACACCAGAAAGTCGCCTGGCGTGTGAATGCTGCTGACCATTTCCACCTCAGGGAGTTCCGCTTTCAACGCATGCGCTACACCCGGGCCCGTCCGGGCTAGCTGCTGGCGGTCATTTTCATCCCAAATATTGGTTTGATTTACTCGATAAATACGATCAGAATTTTGGTGAAAACGATCATGACTTAAATCACTTTGCACATACAAATAGATGACCAGAGTGCTGGCTATTCCGGCTGTCAGTCCGATAAGCGTTACGATTGAAAACAACTTCTGTCGCGTTAAATTCCGGTATACAAGGAGGAGGTTGTGTCGTAACATGCTGTTGGTTTCTAATGTTGCGGTTTGGACTGACTTTGCTGCTGAATTTACCATCTTAGTTTGGGCAATAAATATGCCATTCCATAAAACCGTGCAATTTATGGAAGCAGAAATTTAGACTGTTCGCTGACGTACTTATTTGCACGCTAGCGTGCATGCTATGGGCTTTTGGCTTTCCATTTTTAGTTAAAAAATTAAAAAAAAACAGATTAGGGTTCATACCCCATAAAAATCAGCGAACATCTGATTGTTTAAATATCTTATAGTATCCTCCGTTTTTCTTCATCAGCTCTATTACCCTGATACTTCTTTTCTTTTCTATTCCCGCCAAAGTTTTTGGTATATGTCAACGCTACAATTTTTGATTCGGGGAAATAGGTTTCTAGCAAGTTGATAAAAGGCGCGGCAGCATTGGTTTTAATCCTCCAATTATCTGAAGCAAATATATTACTAAAGGATAATTTTAATGTTCCATAGTTTTTGTTGAGTTGTTGCTGGACCCCCAGATTAAATGCACCCCTAGACCCAAAGGTGCTAATGCCAAACAACGTTGGTGACTGATAGTAGCCACTTAGCTCCAGTTTTGTCTTTGCAGCCAGGGAAAACTGATGTGAAGAGGTAGCCCTAAAGCTTCCCTTATTTCTTCTAAAATCGGTTCCCTGAAATCGTGTTTCTAAGGTCTCATATTGAAAAGTGAAATTATTTTCGGTCTGCCACCATTTGGTTATATGAAAAGGTATGCCCATAGAAATGCTAAGAATAGCTCTTTGGTTCACATTTTCTGCCTGGAAAACATATTGTTCCCCATTTGTTGAAAGCCTAGGTTGAAATTCAGTTATAGCATCATTTTCCGTCAAATATTCCAGCGTGATATATCTTCCCAACCAGCCCCATTCCACTCCATATTTATTGACGTAAGCTGGCTGCAAATTGGTGTTTCCAGAATACAGGGCATCTGGCCCCAAAAAGATTACGAAAGGTGCTAAGTGATTAAAGGTAGGCCGATTAATGCGACGACTATAACTCATCTGCAGGCTATGCGCATCGTTAACTTGATGAGTAAGTGCCAGGTTCGGAAAAAGATTGCCATAACTTCTATCGGTATGGTTCGCCGTCTCATCTATTTCAAGCCTATTTTCTGTATGTTCATACCGCAGACCAGTTGTCAAAGTTGTTTTTTTTCCAAATTGGAATTGAAATGATGAATAAATGGCATGTATTCTTTCGTCCATCTCAGTTGAGTTGGACAAATCGCCATCAGGGAAAACTTCATCCCCTGCAGTAGAACTTACCGTGATATCATTTTGAAAGTTGGAAGAGCTGATTTTAACCCCAACCTCAAGTTGTATGCCCTTTGAAAGCACTCCTTTGTAATCCAAATTGTAAACATTAAAAGTGATCGGGGTCTTTTTTTGGATTTCTACAAAATTCGTTTGCCCTTGGGAGTCAATATGGTACTGGCTGGGATTATCGTCATGGTAATAGAGATGATTGTAGTCAAAGGTCAGCTTATGTTGCTTTCCCAAAGATTGCGCAACCTGTAAATTAGTGGAAATATGACTCCAGTGATTGATTTCGTTTGTTTCAATATCAAGTGTTTCTGTTCCATTCGTATCGCTGTTCCTAATCACTTTATCAAAAGCCGACATGTCCCATTTGCTGCTGTAACCACTCAAGGTTCCTCCTATGTGGGTGTTTTTTAGGATAGCGTAATCCATTCCGAACATATAGTTGTGTGAAACGGTTATCGGTTTTCGAAGGCTAGTAGTCTGTACCGTTTTTTGACTCAATGGGTTATTGAATGCACTTTCCAACCCCCATTCTTCGATAGATCGATTTCTATTGAAAGAATAATTTCCGAACCACCCCATTTTGCCATATTGATAATGCAAGTTTGCAGACGCACCGGTTTTTTCACCTTTTCCATATCCACTCCTCAAGGATACAGATCCTCCTCGTCCGTTATTGTTTTTGGACTTGGTCATGATGTTGATCATTCCACCCGTACCGTGGGCATCATACTTGGAGGTCGGATTGTTGAATACCTCCAGATATTTGATATCGGAAGCAGACATACTTTCTAGTAAACTAATCAATGCTTGTCCATTTACTCGACTAAGCTTACCATCGACCATAATTGAGAGCTGACCCTTTCCATACAATGACAAGGTATTGCTCTGTTGATTTATCGAAACTCCAGCCGTATTGCTCAAAAGGTCCAACGCAGAGCCCCCAGAGCTTGATATGTGCTGTTCCACATTTATGATCAGGCTATTTGCCCTTCTTTCATAAAGTTCTTTTTTGCCGACCACTTCCACCCCATCAAGTTCTATCGATACCGTATTTAATCTTAGGACTCCAAAATCTGTAAGGCCAGCTTGCTGAGCAAACTCTTGAACGAAATCAGCATAGCCAAGGGCTACAAGCCTCAATACATAGTTACCTGTTTCCAGGTTATCTATCATAAAACTTCCGTCGGAATCGGCTACGGTGCCAACGACCAATGTGTCAGCAGCGTAAACTGTTACATGTACAAAAGGTATTGGATTGTTTAAACTATCATTGGCTTGTCCTGCGACGGAATAAGCTTGAGCCATTCCAAATAGCGGGTAACAACTCATACATACTATTAGCACTATCTTTTTCATCATGGCTAGAAGTGCTGACTTAGATCGATTCTAAATCGATGGTGAAATTGCAATAGAAGGTGACAATGCCCTGATCGAAATTCGTCAGATTCACTTCTCCATCCAATGAAACAGTACCTTCCTGTCCTTCGAACTCAAAAGTTGTGTTAATGATGTTGTTTTCAGTTGGGGTAAAACTGGTTTTGAAATGTAATGCTTCAGCCGGAGATTGTAACGTTTGCAGCACCTGATTTTCGGCCTGGATAGTTCCACGCCCATCTATAGTGATAGAAGTAATCACTCGGGAAATAATGGTACCGCCCCCATTGGCAACATTATCGACCACACAATCTTGAAGGCTTCCGATAACCTCTCCGGTGATAGGATCGACAAGATCCATTAAATAGCAAACAGGCTCTAAAGTTTCCCCTGTTTTAGGGTGCACGATAGTTTTGAGCTCTCCTACCGCTGTTCCACGTCCAATTACCTCTAATTGGGTAAGCTTGGGTTCCCGTACAGGTTCGGAGTAATCATCGCCATCACAGGCGAAACTGAACAGTGTGATGGTTATTAAAAAAACGTTATTGATAATTTTCATGATCCTTAGTTTAAAGTTTGGATCACAAAAGTATGTGCGATGTAAAACTTAAACTAAAAATATGGCTTGACCTATGTTAGGAATTCATTTTCTTTCTAATTCTACTGAGGCTTTCTGGGTGTATACCTAAATACTTGGCAATTTTATTTACCGGTACATAAAAAATATATCGGGAATGTGTTTGAAACATTTCCGCATATTTTTCTTCTGCTGTTTTAGTCAACAGATCCTTTTCTCTATTCGATTTTCTTATATAGCCTTGTTCCGTTAGAATCCTTCCAAACCTATTTGCGTCTAGGGAAACATCATATGCTTTCATCAAGTCTTTGCGTTTGATCATTTCAATTTCAGAGTCTATCAAAGCCCTTATTTGCACATCGGTTGGAAGTTGGGTTAAAAACGAAGTAAAAGCAGTAACCATTTCTTTTTCAAAAAAGAAGTC
>JAJCYK010000382.1 GCA_029262935.1 Cytophagales bacterium
AGAAGCGCTTCCTTCGTTTATTAAAACTATTAAGGCGCCAGTCTCAAAGACTCCCGTTTTACGAGCTCTAGCTTCCGAATCGTAACGGTCTTGTTTTCCGTCAGTATAAACGATCATTTTGTTCCCGGATATGAATTCATCTGCCATTTTAATAGCACGATCCATATACCCTCCAGGGTTGTTTTGAAGATCCAAGATTAACTTGTTCATGCCTTCTCCCTGCAGGTCACTAAGAGCTGTAAAGAATTCATCATAAGTAGTGGCGGCAAATCTCGACACTTTTATGTAGCCAATATTTTCATCAATCATGTAGCTGGCGGCTACTGAATGTTGGGGAATTTTGTCGCGAGTAATATTGAAGCGCAAAACTTCCAATTCATTCTTACGGCTGATCCCGACTTCAACATCTGTTCCTTTGGGCCCTCGCAATAAATCAAATACATCACGATTGGAGATTCCAATTCCCGCTACCGCTTCGCCATCAACTTCTACTATCTTATCACCCGAAAGCAATCCAACTGCTTCTGATGGGCCTCCTTCCAAAGGAGATATCACGTAAATGGTATCTTTAATTATGTTAAATTCAATTCCTATACCATCGAACTCTCCGTCAAGTTGAGAATTCGTTAATTCTCGGTCCTTAGCAGGAATATATACAGAATGAGGATCAAGCTTTTCCAGCATCTCATTTATAGCTTCACCTACTAACTTTTCAGCATCTACTTCATCCACATAATCTCGTTCCACATAGGTTAAGATTTCTTTGAATTTTACTAGGCTGCTGATAAAGGTGCTCTTGCCAGATTTGGGATCTGCCATGGTAGCGCCGGTGATAATACCAACAGCTAAAGTGATTGCCAAGAGAATGGGTAAAACGATATAAAATTTTTGATTCTTGTTCTTATTCACGACGATAGGATTGTATTTTCCATAAAATTAGGGTATTCAGCTGGTTAAGAAAACTAAATAGTTGCATTAATATTACATAAATTTGAAAAACCAACTGCGCATAGCCAACTTAATACCGGGGCACTTTTTAGTATACGGATTACAACTATGTTACGTTATGTTTTCTTAAACGCCTATAAGATGAAAATCATCCCGTGTGAAGGCAGATTTTTAACCCTTTTCCTTATATTTGTATATTAACGACAGTTGTTTTGGATCTCAATAACAAGAAAATATCAGACTTAGTAGGAGAAAACTATGTGTATGCATCGGTTTTACACTACTTTGGAATCCAATTCTATAACTATTCAGAGGAGACCTTGCTACAAGTGTGCCAGAAGAAAGGAATTTGCATGAGTACCTTAATATCTGGACTAGAATCTGCGGTGGATGTAGAAGAAATGGACGAAGTAGCTTTAGTAGGATATCCCATTGATTTGGTTATAGAATACTTAAAGCATGCACATTATATCTTTATTAAAAGACGATTACCTTACATCGCATCTTTGATTTCCGAACTTCCCAATACGAGTACTCGGTACCATCCTGTGGTAAAGGATTTGAAATTTGTTTTCCCTTTGTTTGTGGAGGATTTTATCCATCACATATATGAAGAGGAGGACAACTTGTTCGGATATGTAGCGATGCTAAAAAAAGTATTGATCAAAGAGTACAACCCCTCCGAGCTATACTATGAAATGGAAAAATACTCCATTCAAAAGCATGCCATTGAGCACGATGTGCATGATGATGAAATGACTGGGATAAGGAACATAACCAATGATTATTCTATTGCTAAGAACGCGCCCTTGCACATTAAAGTATTATACGCCGAGTTAGAGTCTTTCGAAAAAAGTCTAATCACTCATGCGAGAATTGAAGATGAGATTCTCTTTCCCAAAGCATTGGTACTGGAACGTGAAGTGAAGATGCTACTTCAGCAAAAAGTTAGGTCAAACTAATCGATGAGTAGAATATTGGCGGTTGACTATGGGTCCCGTAGGGTGGGCCTTGCGGTAACGGATCCTCAACAAATCATTGCCTCTCCATTGCAGACCATAGCGACTCGTGAATTGATGCCTTTTCTTAAAAAGTATCTTTTGGAAGAAAATGTGAAACAGGTGGTCGTGGGTTATCCATTAAAGGACGATGGAAGCCCAACTGACGCTACACCATTGATAGAAGCTTTCCTTAAAAAACTTAGCTTCGAATTCCCAAAATTGCGCATTCATACCCAAGACGAAAGCTATACCTCAAGAATGGCGGTTAGATCTATGATTGTGAGTGGAGTAAAAAAGAAGAATAGAAAGAAAAAATCAAACCTTGATAAAATTAGTGCCACATTAATTTTACAATCCTTTTTAGAAGATATAACACTTTCTCCATGATTTACCCCATTGTTGCTTATGGTGATCCAGTACTGCGAAGGAAGGCGCAGAATGTTGAACCCGGACAAATCGATTTAATTAAATTAAGTCAGGATATGTTTGATACCATGTATGCAGCACATGGAGTAGGACTGGCTTGCCCGCAGATCGGATTAAGCCTGCGCATGTTTGTGGTTGATGGTAAACCGATGGATGAAAGTATGGTCGGCTTTAAGAAGGTTTTTGTAAACCCAAAAATTCTGAGCGAAACCGGTGAGTCATGGGCATTCGAAGAAGGATGTTTAAGCATACCGGGTATTAGAGAAGATGTACAGAGGAACCCTGTAATACGGATGCGTTATTTAGATGAGCATTGGAAGGAACATGAAGAGGAATTTGATGATCTTAGGGCACGAATAATTCAACACGAATACGACCATATAGAAGGTGTGCTATTCACGGATTACCTCTCTGGATTTAAAAAACGAATTTTAAAAGGTAAGTTAACAGGAATTACCAGAGGCAAGGTGGATATTGATTATAAAATGAGATTTCCTCTCAAGACCTAAAATTATGATCCCTACAGCATCCTCCATCACTAGTAAACTACCCCACATAGGTACTAACATATTTACTAAAATGTCCGGGATGGCTACCCAATATGACGCGATCAACCTTTCCCAGGGGTTCCCTGACTTTCCCTTGGATCCCATTTTAATTGATCATGTAAAGCATTACATGACTGCGGGGTACAATCAATACGCTCCAATGCCAGGTGTGCCGGTATTGCGGCAAACTATCGCCGAGAAGTTAAAAACGTATTCCGAACAATCGTTTAATCCAGACACAGAAATAACTATTACCGCGGGAGCTACCGAAGCGCTTTATGCTTCCATTACTGCGTTAATCCGCAATGGGGATGAAGTAATAATATTTGACCCTGCTTATGATTTATATGCTCCGGCTGTAACCCTTGCTGGTGGGAAGCCGCGTCATTTGGAATTGCTACTACCAGACTTTTCCATTGATTGGGATGAATTAGAACAATCCATTTCTAATAAAACCAAGGCCATTGTAATAAACAACCCGAATAATCCGGCTGGGTCTGTCCTGTCCAAGGAAGATTTAGGGCGGCTTTCTGATGTTGTGAAATTACACGACCTGATAATTTTCAGTGATGAGGTTTACGAGCATATGATCTACGATGGATTAAACCATCAGAGCATCCTTTCTTACCCGGAACTTCGAGCTCGAGGCATTGCGATGTTTTCGTTTGGTAAAACGTTTCATGCCACTGGCTGGAAGATGGGGTACTGTGTTGCTCCAAATGAGTTGACTGTCGAAATCAGAAAGGTGCATCAATTTGTTAATTTTAGTGCCAACACCCCCATTCAATATGCGGTTTCCGATTATTTAAAAACACCTAAACATTAC
>JAJCYK010000383.1 GCA_029262935.1 Cytophagales bacterium
GATCCACCTCAAAAAGGAGTTCGTTGCTGTCGATTTTTATCTTAATCTCCCTTTGCTCGCTGATTTGTCCCAACACCGCATGTCTCACACCATGTCCTTTTAGAAAATCTTGAATGGCATGAAGATCTTGCACTTGAATTACGATCCCAGGATTTTCAAAGAAAAGTGTTTTTACTGGATCAGGCCCCAAACCCGATAAATCCAGATCCATACCCAAGTGATTATGGGGGAAGGTCATTTCTAATAAGGTAGTGATCAAACCTCCAGCAGATATGTCATGACCGGCCAGGATTTGCTGATTACCAACCAGTTTCTGAATGGCCTGGAAAGCTTTTTTAAAGTAGTCAAAGTCGGCAATGTCCGGGGCTGTATTTCCCAGGGTACTGAGGGCTTGAGCGAGACTGCTGCCTCCTAGTGATAAGGGACTACTTGAAAAGTCAATATAAACGATATGACTAGCTGTGTCAACCAAGGCTGGTTTTACCACTTTTCTAATATCCATCACGGCAGCACAGGCGGAGACTATTACCGTACCTGGTGCTTTGACTGTTTGCCCATCAGGATATTTTTGTTTCATGCTCATGGAGTCTTTACCCGTGGGCACATTAATCCCTAAGTCACTAGCCATTTCACTTAGAGCCTTCACCGCGTCGTACAGACGAGCATCTTCACCTTCCGATTTAGCTGGCCACATCCAATTGGCACTAAGTGAGACACCGTTTAGCCCATCATCTAAAGGGGCCCATATGATATTAGTGAGGGCTTTGGCCACGGAAACTCTGGATCCTCTCACCGCATCAATAAGGCCCACCACAGGAGCGTGTCCCAATGAAGTAGCCACTCCAAGTTTACCCAGGTAGTCCAGGGCCACAATCCCTACATTATTTAAAGGTAATTGTACCGCTCCAACAGTTTGTTGCAAGGCTACTTTCCCAGTAACCGACCGGTCGACCTTATTGGTAAGCCAATCCTTACAACCTACCGCTTCCAGCTGTAAAACTAACTTCAGGTACGTTGCAATTTTAGCATGGTCATAGGCGATTTCTTTGAACGTTCTGTCTATCCGTTGATCATGAAGTACTGTTTTTGGGGAACTGCCAAACATATGATTCAGATCCCAATCCATAGGATGTGGAGCCTGCTCAGATTCGAATTTAAAATGCTGATCTCCGGTGACCTCCCCTACATCGTAAAACGGTGCCCGTTCTCTGGCTGCGATGCGTTTTAATAAGGGAATGTCATCTTTGCGTAGTACCAAACCCATACGTTCTTGACTTTCATTACCAATGATTTCTTTCCCGCTCAAGGTGGTATCTCCTATGGGTAAAGCACTCATTTTGATGGTACCTCCGGTATCCTCTACTAATTCCGACAAACAGTTAAGATGGCCACCTGCCCCATGGTCGTGGATTGAAACCACGGGATTGTCTGGATGCTCAGACATTGCTCTGACCGCGTTGGCTACTCTCTTTTGCATTTCGGGGTTGGCCCGCTGTACGGCGTTAAGTTCGATATTGCTGCCATATTCTCCAGTGGCCACGGAACTTACAGCACCACCTCCCATACCGATGCGATAATTATCACCACCTAATATCACTATTCGGTCTCCTACTTCAGGAATGTCTTTTTTACTATGGGCTAGCTTTCCAAAACCGACACCCCCTGCCAGCATAATCACCTTATCATAGCCCATGGTTTCCTCATGCTCTTTATGCTCGAAAGTCAGGACACTACCGCAAATTAAGGGCTGTCCAAACTTATTGCCAAAGTCACTAGCACCATTGGACGCTTTGATCAACAAATTCAAGGGCGTTTGGTACAACCATTGTCGGGCAGGGACTTGTGTCTCCCAGGATTTAACCTCGGAGGTTCTGCTATATGGAGTCATGTATACAGCCGTACCTGCTAATGGAATACTGGCTTTTCCTCCGGCCATCCGATCTCTAATTTCGCCACCGGTGCCAGTGGAAGCACCATTAAACGGTTCAACAGTAGTGGGAAAATTATGAGTTTCTGCTTTCAATGAAATGACGGTTTCGATGGCAGAAGTTTGGAAGTAGTCAGGTTTATCTTGACTGGCTGGAGCGAACTGCTCCATTTTTGGGCCTTTGAAAAAGGCTACATTGTCTTTGTAGGCAGATACCAGTTTATTGGGGTTCCTTTTGGCGGTTTCTTTGATCCATTCAAACAGACTTTTATCTTGGACTTCACCGTCCAGGATAAATTGGCCGTTAAATATCTTATGCCTGCAATGTTCTGAGTTAACTTGAGAGAAACCGAAAACTTCGCTATCGGTTAAAGATCGACCTAAAGCGATGCCGACTTGTTGCAGGTACTCAATTTCTTCCTCACTAAGCGCCAAACCTTCCATTTTGTTGAAAGAGGAAATATCATCTATGAAAAGCACAGGTTCCGGAGTCTTGTTTACATGGAAAATGGCTTGGTCCAGATCTTCATAAATGTGATGGAGCATAGGGTCGTAGTTTTCCTTAGCGGTGGAAACTACCAGCGACTCGATTCTCTCAATGCCTTCAATACCCATATTTTGAGCGATCTCAACAGCATTGGTACTCCATGGAGAAACCATTTCCTTTCTAGGACCTATATAAGATCCAGTCAGGTGATCACTAATCACTTCCGCATTGCCAAAAAGCCAGCGAAGTTTTGATTGATTTTCAATGCTAAGATTTGTGGAAGATTGTACCGCATAAACCGGCAGACTAGGTCCGGAAAAATAAGTAATCATAGGAGGATGGTGAGTGACGGAATCATCTATGCGCAAATGTATAAAAACCAAACCTATGTATAAAACAGAATACCTAAATTTCCTGGTTATTTTTCCAAAGCATATAATTTCACTCCCCTTTCCTTACCCCTGAGGATGATTTCTTCTTGAAACTGTAAAGTGAATTGACTACTTGGGGATAACCTTTTGGCAATTTCTTCTGACATCAAAAAATCATGATTCAATCTTTTACAATCTTCTTGAATCCTTGCCGTGGTATTTAACACGTCACCTACATAGACAATTTCTTTTTTAATTTCGCCAACCCAGGTTACAAGAACTTTGCCGTAATGTGCGCCGGTTCTAAATTGAGGCAAAAAGCCAAATTTTTCAAGATACAGTACTTCTTTGCTCCTAATATCTTTTTCCATTTGCAGGACACATTGCACTATATTGTTCTTCGTGAACCCCGTTTCTTTCGGCCAACTCAAGATGATTTCGTCACCAACGTATTGGTAAATTTCCGCTTTTGTGCTCCAGATGGCATTGGTTAGGTCCGAGTAGTAATCCTTCAAAAACAATCCGAATTGGTAATGCCCCAATTTTTCAGCCATAGAGGTCGAATTCTTTAAGTCAATAAATGCAAAAGCTCTGGAGACTTCTTTGGGCTGATGGTACCTGCCTAGTATGAAGTTTACCAACTCCCCTTTTCTATGGAGACCATTGATCTGCAGGGCAGTTAAGCCTAGCAACATGATCACAAAAATTGTAATTAAATTAATGGGGTACGCTTCATCTTGTAAATAATCGAGAATCCCTTCTTTAAAGGAGTATTGATTGGTTATAATTTGCCAGATGCCGTTAATTATAGTAAGCCAAAAGGATATAACCAAGGTATAAACAGTAGTCCTTACGAGGACTAAATACAAAAAAGGTTTTTGGACGAATTTTTCTTTGGATACCATCTCGTGTACCACGATAGACAAAGCAATCAGAATTGCGGCGATCACACTGCGGATAATCAAAGGTAGGAAAGCTTGGGGATCACCTGATTTAAGGCGTACTACATATTCAACACCAACATGCAGGAGACTAATGACAATTGCGTAAATTAAATATTGTTTTGCTCGATATTTGTCTATGGGTTGTAACAAAGTCATCTCAAAGCTATTGGCACATTTCAAGTTACACAAATTAGCCACTTTTTAGATGAACAGAACAAAAGAGGTTAATAGAAATCAATTAATCAGCAATGGCTCTGCGGGAGCTTTAATAAAAAGCCCTAAAGATGCTCGATGCGTATCTGCCTTCTTTGTTGTTGACTTAATTTGCGAAAGGGTAGGGTTACTGTCAATGTGCCTCTTTCGAAGTGGGCAGAGATAGCATCTGAGTTAACATAACTGGGTATTTGAAAAAAGCGGGTGTATATGGGATGTCGGGCAGCCGCGTGTTCAAAGGGATTAATCGGGAGTAGGTTTAGGATTAACTTGTGATAATCCAAGAATATGTTAAAAGTATCAATACTTAACGTTGGTGCTACCACTTCTATAATAAAAGCATGTCTTTTTTTGAGAATATTGAGCTTCGGTTCAATACGACCTCCGTGAATGGTATTCAATACATCGCCTTCTTTTAACAGGCTTACCAAAACTTCTTTATTGTTTAACAAATTCATCACGACCTCCTTGCTTAGGTTTTAAAGTACTTGGATGCAAAATGCATACCAACTCTGTAAAAAAAGCAGAATTATACGTCGTAAAACGGACAAATTGATTTACTGCTTGGCCGTATAGGGGTAACGGTCAAATATTTCTTGAATCTTTAATTGAATCTTTTCTTCATTCTCAGACCTGCGCCGTTTTAGGGTCAGGTCTGCACTGCCAGTCCAAGCATTTTTTTTGCGCACACGATCTTTTAACACGATTTCGATTAACAGTTCCATTTGTTGTTGGGTATCACCCCTAGCGCTATAGTCAGGGTAATACCAGGAATATCGATCATAGTAATTGTTGCGGGTGTCTTGGCCCAAGCCACTACTGATTTTATACTCAACTACCAGGTCAGCAACTATGTGGTATTGATATCCTTTTGCTTCCAAAGCTTGTGCTATGTAGGTGTCAATACGCTGGTAGGTCTCATAACCTTGAGCGGAAACCTCGGCAATTTTCTCATGTGAGGCTATTCGGTAGGTTTGGTATCGATCAAACGTTGCGTTTGGGTGAGCATACGTGATGATCTTACTGCTAGTGCAGCCCAGAATTAGTAATAAGAATAAGGAATGCCAAGCCTTCATAACTAGGGAAGTTACGTACTTTTTGCTAAAAATAACTGGCAAATCCGAATTGGTATCCCGTACTTTTAATGGTAGGGTTTCCTAACAAATCTTTCTCCCACTGATATCTAAAGTTGACTTTGAGAGCCGTATTGGTGCCGAATCGTAAACTTATGCCAGGTACTATTGCCCAGATTTGATCGAATCGGTTGGCACCGGTTTCAACAAAATCACCTTGGTTATAATCTACAAATTCCATTCTGACATTTGCATTTAGAGTAGTCTCTTTCCAACGCCATAAGTCTCCTTTGCGAATAGGATAAATAAGGTCCGTGTGCGCACCCCATTGTTGATCACCAAACGCAGGACCAAGGCTCTGCGGTACATTGATCGAGGCCCATGCCCATTCACCTAGGATTCGGAGTTTCTTTATGTTCAAATTGTAATCAAAAGCCCACAAGTACAAACTCCTTTTTTCATCCAGGTCCAGGCCATCTTCTTGAAAACGATTGTAGCGCCCCGCGTAAAAGGATCCACCAAATTCTCCTAATGTCTTAAATTTAATCCCTAAACGGCCCGTCAACGATGGGCTGCCGTTGTTGTCCTCTTCAAACCTGCTAGAGGCTTTCCCCAAAGGAATGGAGGTTCTACCAGAGCTATTATTAATAATACCATCTTGTAATCCGTTAACTACATACAACTCGTAGGTAAGTACTTGAACATTTGAAAACAACTCCCCGCTTAAGTTAAAATCACCATGAATGCCTATTCCCATTTCGGAGAGGGTAGCTGGTAATATGGTGGTGGACACCAATGGGCGATCTATAAATTCCCATTTCGGCCCATCATGATTTTGATTGAAATACCCGATTGGGGGTAATAATATACCTGCTCGGATTATTAGGGCAGGATCCAACTCGAAATCTAGCAGTGCTGTTTCTAAAGCTATTTCCTCCGTACCGTGTTCAAATTCTAATTCAGAGATAAATTTTATATAATCACCAACACTGGCGTAGAGGAAGATATTGAATCTACGCAGCTCCATGGAAAACCCGTCACTAACTCCATCGGTGGAGGAGTAATTAGTATTGCCTTCAATGTATCCACCAATGGCCGTACTTGATTTACCCCATTGACTTTGTAGTACGAATGGCCGGTTAAACAGTGCGTTTTTGTTAGTAATTTCGCTTAATGAATCTTGCTCCGTTTCCTGAGCAAGGCACGTATGTCCTATACTTATGGTGGAAAGGAGCAGTATGATAAGGCGCTTCATTGGATAAAGATTTGACGCTCGTTGTGCCAGGTATTAAAAGAATGTAGGTCTTGTTCAGCCGGACCGCTAAGTACATGACCTTCACTATCAAATTCACTCCCATGGCAAGGGCATTTTAGTAGCTGTGCACCGGGCCGGACCTCACATTGTTTGTGTGTACATTCTAGTAAAACAGCCAGATATTGATCGTCTTTTTTACGCAAATAGATAGGGGTATTTAGTTTAGCATGTTTTACCAAGACAAAGTCGACCTCCAATAACTGATCTTTGGCAATTACCAAAGCGTCGTCTACAACAGTCGCTTCCAAATAAGTTACTGAGGTACATCCGGTCGTAACTCCCATGAACCCTGCGCAAATTCCGCCACTCAAGAGGGAAGTGTGCTTTAGAAAATTTCTCCGGTTGCATGTCATAATGATCTAAGGAAAGTTAAGACTGATTGCTGCTCTTGGGTGGTGAGCTCTTGATATAAAGTGCTACTAGTGGCTGCCTCTCCACCATGAAGCACAATAGCCTCTTCCAAACTCTTGGCTCTGCCATCATGCATAAGGTGTATGGCTCCTCCTTGGCTGTTGGCAGATAATCCGATGCCCCAAAGGGGTGGGGTACGCCATTCGGAACTTAATTCCTGACTTTCTACATAGCCATCATCAAGTTGTGGCCCCATGTCATGAAGCAACAGATCCGTGTAGGGATGAAATACCTTTTCAGATAACGGTTCAATGGGATGTAAGCCCGACACCATGGTTGGAAGGTGGCAATTGGCACATCCGATGTTTTCAAATAATAGTTTGCCAGATTGCACCAAAGGGTCATCTGGATTTCTTGGGATAGGGGCTTTTAGGGTTTGTAAATAAAACACCACATTTTGCACCGTAGCCGCCGGTAATTCCGGGTCTGCTATGGGGTCTGTATTCAAAGAGGAAACTTGTACATTGATAGGGTCCTCTTGATCGAACTCTGTAGTAACCCCCATATCTTGCTTGTAGGCATTTACTGTTTGATGAAGTAAATCTATGGCACCAGATTTTTTGCCAAATCTGCCAATAAAATCGCCATCTACGTTAGGGATATGAAAGGATTGAGGTTTGAAAAACTCTGGAGGTTTGACGTAGTTCAGGGATCCGCTTACTATTCCAGCCGTTTGCTGTGATGCTACTAGATTTAATAATTGCTGATCCGAAACTGCTGACAACAATCCCAAACCTGTTACTGCCGGAGCAATTAGTTCAGTAATTGCGGTGGCTTCCGAGGGAATTTCTTCAGGGATATAACCGGCAATAGCACGATGTTGTAACTGAGGGCCACCCAAATTTATTAAATGATCAAAGCCAGTACCATCTTGCCTTCCGAATCGTGTCAGAACCGTGGAAGGATGACCTTTACCATCACCCGCATGGCAACCACCACAACTGGTAGAAACAAAGATTGGGCCCAGCCCGGATTCAGGCCCAAATATCTCATCATTGAACGCAATATCTCCCGCCAGAAATACCTGTTGTTGGGACGTAGAAAGCCCTGCTATGGGCCCATCAAGCAGTTCGTTTTCAACTGGAGGCTCCAGTAAAAACTCCTCACAAGCAGCAATAGCAAGCCATACAAAGAGATATTGAAGAATTTTCGATCGCATAAATACAATTTTATACAAATATATAAAAATAAATTAGAATATATATAAAAATATATTTAGACTAATCTAAATATTACATCACCTGTACTTAATGTATAAATACGCTTTTTTTAAAAAACGTATTTATACGCTTAACTGGAATAAGTGTAATCGCTATCTTGACCTTTGTAATTTCACTAACCTAACTTAAAATTTCCTCCCTGTTGCAGGGAGGATTTTTTAAAACCAAAAACCTCTAATTAGAAAATGAACAAGCTGGCATATTCAATATTTGCGATGATACTTTTGATCATGCTTTTCGCTTCTTTAGCATAGTGTTAAAGTGTGCTTTTAGGGTGGGGCTGAAATCCCGAGTAGTCTCTTCCGTCGCTGCTGCTCTAAATTCATATTCCCGATTTCGGGGGCGAAGGTTTGGTAGAAAAAGTCCCAACTTGTTTGGGACTTTTTTATTTAATAAACAAAATAGAGCCCCCCTGCTAAGCACCCATCCCCGTTGCACTTACGAGGAGCGCCCACAAATAGCATATCGTTGGCTGCCGCTAGAGTTCCCGCAAATTGGTCCAAGCCTATGGCGTCAGGAGCTATGATTTCGTGGGACCACTCCCAGCTACCATAGTGAAAAAGGTGGGCCGATCCTGCAAATTGCAAAGGGCTGCCGCTATTCGGCGCTCCTACTACCACGTAGTCTTCATTTAACACAATACCACCACTGCCATAATCATCATCAGCCACTACGGCATTGGCGAGAAGCTTATGAGTTTGCTTCCATCCGGCTCCATTTTTATTAAATACAAAGGCAGCTCCTTCAATATTTAAAGTAGCAGTTAAAAGCTTGTTGTAGTTACCTGGGGCGGTAACCACTACTACATTGCCATCAAAGTCTAATTGCGAACCAAAGAAATCTTGGTCTTGGCCTTCTTCTGATTCAAAATAAGAATCAAGGGCCCAAGAGTTGTTCTGTTGTTCAAATAGGTAAACTCGGCCGGGACCCTGGTAAGAGGTGTTGCCCAAACCTGGGGCACCAACTGCTATCTGATTGCCTTTGATGCATAGGGATCGCCCGAAATTATCCCAGCGATCACCAATATTTTTGCCGGCAACTAAAATGCCCTCAATGGTCCAATCATTGTCCTGGTCAAAAACATAAACAGAACCTTGGGCCTCTCCGGCTCCATTCGTAATAAATTCTGTGTCGTAGTAATTTTCAATATCTTGCCAGGAAGAGACAGCTACTTTACCTTGATCAATTGATACGGCATAGCCAAATAAATCACCGGAACTGGGAGTTGGTGAGGCCAACTCTTTGATAAGTTGCCACTCTAAGCCTCCTTGATTTTGGAAAATAAAGGCAAGACCAGCGTCTTCGCCAAATTTATCATTGTAAGGTGACCCTACTACCAGGAGATCACCGTCCAAGGCAACTGAAAAACCAAAAGCATCCTCGTTAGTAGGTTGGTCAGGATATAAGATCTTGGAAGTACTGCTAAAATTAAGCCCCTCTCTTTGTAAAAGATATACCGCTCCAACATCTGTTCCTTTGGTGTCATCTCCAATGGCCCCCACGGCTGTAAACTCCAAAGTGGCGTCTATGGCGGATGCAAATTTATCTCCAGCCTGAATCCCATTTGGAGTTATTCTAGTAACAGTTATGAACGTTTCGTCCAAGGGCCCTGATGGTGGGTTCATTAAACTACTGCCTTGTTCTTCACAGTTTAATGCAATCAAACTAATTAATACACAAATACTTATTAGGAGCTTCTTCATGGCAAGCGTGTGTTAATGTTCCACGTGTTGTCAAACACATGTACATTAGACATGCCTTTTACCCGGAAGGTTTAATAGGACCTAACTATAAACCGTCATGCGTCCCCAAACAAGGTATAACTATAATCCTTTACCACCTCTTTTGAGTCTGGGTTGTCGTCCCAATAATCATGTACGATGGCAATTGGACGTCTTGATCCGCTTTTATGCAATGTAAAAGCCATCCGTGCTTGATTCCACGGTTTCTTCGACGTTTTAGGTTTTCTTTGACCGTAGTAAAACACTACTGTCAATTCTGCAGGTTGGCTTTTTTCTACATAGAATTGAAATTTTACATTTATTTTAGGATCCTCGTGAACAAAGTTAGTAGCGCGGAGTCTTCCGTTGATATAAATACTCACTTCGTTATCAATTCTAGTAAACTCTAAGTTGTATATGGCTGCCATAGGGGTATTTAGTTTGATGTCCTTACAGTTGGATACTGAGGCAGTACCATCCACTTAGTTTAACTAAAACGCAAATTAGGTCTA
>JAJCYK010000384.1 GCA_029262935.1 Cytophagales bacterium
CCACCGTGACCCACTCCGAAAAATACATGAGGTTCTTGGTTTGTTGCTACCCACCACTGATTGCTATACTGAGAACTTGATCCTGGAACGTCTATCTGAGGTATAGCACTGGCATTTACCCAAGCCTTAGGAAGTAATTGCTCCCCCTCCCAGACTCCTTGATTTAAGTAAAGTAAGCCAAACTTAGCTAAATCTCTGGCCCTTAGTTGTAAACCAAAACCTCCCCAAACTTTTCCTTCTGGATCCTTGTTCCAAGAATAATCAGAAATACCCAGGGTAGATAGTAGCTGTTGGTCCGCGTAGTCGGCAAATGATTGCCCTGTTTCTTGTGAAATAATGTCTGCTACCAGATGAGGTGACAATGAGTTGTAATTGAATTTTGTTCCTGGCGCATCGGATAATTCTCTCATCAATAGGTAAGATGAAGGATTAGGAATTCGATGTTCAATCAAGTCCACAATTTCATCGTCTTCTGACCAGGTCCATCCCGAGGACATGTTTAACAAATGTGCTAATGTGATCGACTGCTTTCCATCGCTTAACTCATTAGGGAAATAGGGTTGAATATCAGTGTCTATGTGCCCTATATGGCCTTGTTCCAATGCCATTCCAGCTAACGCTGAAGTAAAATTTTTAGTTATGGACCTTAGATGCAAAAGAGATTGTTGGTTCTTTCCTTTAAAATAACGCTCAGAAACCAACTTCCCATTTCGAACCACCAACAGGGCATAGAAATTTGATAGGTTGGCAGCATTTCCCATGGATTTATCTAATGAATCCGGATTAATACCCTCCGCCACAGCATCAGACAGCTCCCAAAAGGTATCCACAGGTTCAATTGAAGCGTCATCCTGACAACTTGCTATTAAACAAAGCAAGGTCAACCAATTGAAAATGGTTCTTGTTGTTGATTGTAACATGTATAATTAAGACGAACCAAAAGGAGATAACACGTATGCAACTGAGAATATAATTCCCCCTTTGATTTATTTCTAAGGTCGCATTCAAAAGAGGTGCGCTACCACGTCACCAGTCATGGTTACTTCTATACGACCTTTAGTAGGAATCATATTCCGCCACATCCAATTGTAATGTTCAATAACTTGAGCTGCTCGTAAATGAGGACGCTCGCCAGTAGTATGCCCATCTTCCACCACGGTGATCTGAAAGTCCTTAGAAAGGGCGGATTGTATCGTTGCTTCTACGCAGAAATCTGTAGCACAACCCGTGATTACCAAATTGTTTATTTTACATTCCTGTAGGTAGTCATTTAACCAAGAATTATAAAATGCATCGTTGGCAGTCTTACTTAAAATGACATCTTCCTCCTTTACTTCCAACTCCTCCAATAATTCCCACTCCCTGGTTTTAGGAATGAAAGCCCCCTCCAAAGTACCATCGTGTTGTACATAAATTACTGGGAATTGATGCTGTCTGAAAATCTCTGCCAAATGGTTTATTCTTCGAACCACCCCCAAAGCATCAAAACGACTAACTAAAGGTGTAAAAGACCCTTTTTGCATATCAATAACCAGCAAGGCATGCTTTGTAGTTGTCATGTTGAATCACGCGATATTTGATAAAAATATATCATATAATTAAAATTACACATATTATTACAACCTAGGTTGCTAAGAAATTTGAACAAATCCAATATTTTCATAAGAACTAAAACCATTAACCTGATAATCATATGCTGACCAAAAATAGGTACTCAATAAAGCAAATGATCCAATGGACTCGTTGGGAGTTAATTACTTTCATTATGGGTGCTATATTGGTCGCTGTACTGTATCAGATTTTAGGATTCACTTTTCTTAAAGTGCCTTGGACCCCAGTTGCACTTATTGGTACTGCCGTAGCTTTTGTAATTGGATTTCAAAACAATTCTGCCTATGGTCGCATTTGGGAGGCTAGAAAGATATGGGGTGGAATAGTAAACAGTTCAAGGACCTGGGGTATGAAAACTGCAGACATGATCAGTAATGAATATGCCGATCAGTCCGCCTCGCCAGATGAACTTAAGGAATCGAAAAGGATTCTGGTTTACCGACATATTGCTTGGTTAACGGCATTAAGACACGCAATGAGACAGCCTAGGAGGTGGGAAGTTTTTGAGGAGGCCCACACCAATAGAGAATGGAGTAAGGTTATTCACATTCCTGAAAGGGAACACTCGTTGGAAGATAGCCTGTCACCCTACTTATCTCAGAAAGAGCACAGCTACACGCAGTCTAAAAACAATAAAGCCACTGCTTTGTTGTACTTGCAATCACAACATTTAAAACGGCTAAAAGAAAAGGGGCTGCTTTGGGAGTTCTCATTCTTGGAACTTGAAAACTTGTTGGAAGAGCTATTCACATTACAAGGTAAATCAGAACGCATAAAGAATTTTCCCTATCCCAGGCAATATGCTACTTTATCTTATGTCTTTGTAAGAATATTTTTAGTGTTACTTCCGTTCGGAATTGTGCCAGAGTTTGGGCGGATCGGGCAGGAGTTTATAAATGCCTTTCCTCTCATAGGAGAATACTTCGTTTGGATGGCGGTGCCTTTTTGCGTGGCGGTATCTTGGGTCTTTTACACTATGGAACGAATTGGACGTACCGGTGAAAATCCCTTTGAAGGTTCAGCCAATGATGTGCCTATATCAACCATCAGTAGAGGAATTGAAATTGATTTAAGACAAATGTTAGATGAAGCTGAGGAGGATATTCCAAAGCAGTTTGCTGAAACATTATACGTTCAAATGTAGTTTGTAGTTAATAAATATAAAACACACCAAGATAATGACAACATCAGAAATAATACAACGGTTGGAAACCGGAAATCAACGGTTTGTGGCAGATAAGTTAGCAGGTGATTTACAGGACAACAGTCGTAGAGTCGCTTTAACCGAGGGGCAATCTCCATTTGCTATTGTTTTAAGCTGTGCGGACAGCAGGGTAGTACCAGAGTTGGCGTTTGACACAGGGTTAGGGGAGCTTTTTGTCGTAAGAGTGGCCGGTAACATTGCTAATAGTAGCTCCATCGCCAGCATTGAATATGCCGTGGCTCATTTGGGTACATCCGTTGTGGTGGTGATGGGTCATGAAAGCTGCGGTGCGGTAACAGCAGCCATAGGAGGTGGAGACAATGGCTATAACTTAAATCACTTACTATCTCATATAGCCCCAGCCATAGCGGCATGTGGAGAGGGAGCCTCCGTAGCACAAGTTGTAAAGAAAAACGCCGAACTGAATGCGGAGGAACTAAAAAACCGCTCCCTAATAATTGGCAATGCGGTGGTTTCTGGAAAAGTTTCTATTGTTCCTGCTTATTACAATTTAAGTACCGGTAAAGTGAATTTTATCAACTAAAGTCCCTAATCGGAATCACTAGAATTTTGCAGAAATTCGTCTGTAAAATGGCCGGAGGCTGGGGGTTTAGAGAACTTGCTCTTATTGTAGTCCTGGGATTTTCCAATAGGAATTGACAAGCTTTGCCAAGCTTTGCCTTTTATTAATTTTCCCAGATAAACGATTTGCCCCACATGATAGCCATAATGTGCTAATTGCCGGTTGATAGCCGCTGATATGGAATGTTTTTGATTCCGAATGAATACATCTGTGTTGAAGTTGGTTTCATTTATTGATCCCAATGCCTGAAATAAGCAACTCCAACCCATCTCCCACTTCGCTGCTAAGTCCACTTTTGATTTAATCAGGAGTTCAAATTCTTGATCCCGATTTCTCCATTCCTTCTCTCCATCAGAGGTCAAGAAATCTGTAAATCGCGACATCATATTACCCACCATATGGTTGACAATAATAGCGATAGAGTTGCTGGATTCTCCGGGTTCCCATAGCAGTTGTTCCTCGGAAAGCTGGGTAAAGGTACGATCTCCCAACATTTTATAGTATTGAAATTGTTTGGTAGTGCTTTCTAAATAGTCTTTTTGCATGTAAGCTATCTTTTAACTTTACTTAGCCAATCGAATCACTAGTTTAACCATTTTTCACCACATGTTCCAGGTGCAACTTGCTTCAATATATTCCTTTTAGTTGCCCTTTATTCGTCCCCATTCTGCTAAAAGCTCTAGTAGACCTGGTCAGTCCTACTAGAGCCAAAATTGATAATAAATTAAGAGTCTTTGGATGAGAGGAATTTATAGACCACGCCAGCTAGTAAAGCTCCAGCAATGGGCGCAACCCAAAACAACCAGAGTTGCTCTACCGCCCAACCTCCGGCAAATAGGGCCTGGCTGGTACTACGTGCGGGGTTTACTGAAGTGTTCGTGACGGGTATACTAATTAAATGAATCAAGGTAAGCCCCAATCCTATAGCCAATCCAGCCATGCCGGGAGAAGCTTTGGCGTCAGTAGTCCCCAAAATAATCATTAGGAACATAAAAGTCATTACTACCTCTGTTACCAATGCCGCGGTCATACTATAACCACCCGGAGAGTGTTCT
>JAJCYK010000385.1 GCA_029262935.1 Cytophagales bacterium
CAAAGCGTCAAGTATCGCAAAAAACGCGATCAATTATTGACGGTTAAAATGGAAACCATTTTCCCTCAAATAGCTCCTCCTGATACGATGTTATTAGCGGAACAGGACCTTACTCCAGAGGAAATGGAACAAATCCTGAGCGAAGGTGAAAAACCGGTCAATCACTACAATGTTGATCAGATTTATTATATGCGACATTTCGGCCAATATCTGCCCATGGCAGAAGAGCCGGGCACCCGTTCATTAGAAGAGGAAGAGATTCCTTTGGAAGAGCCGAAAGTGAAAAAGAAGAAGAAGTGGCAGTTCTGGAAAAAAGAGCAAGAGATTCAGGAAAGTGATAGTGTAGGCACAGGTTTCGAGGAAGAAAGTCCTTTTGAAGACTTTGATGAAAATGAAGCTAATGATAAACCACTCAGTAAAAAAGAACAACGCCAACTTGAGCAGGAAGAGCGGGATGAACAAGAGGCCATCGAGAAGGCCAAAGAACCTACCGTAATAGATCTGGACGATTTTGAAAAGAATCGAGGACAGGATATTACTGAAGAAGACAGTGGGTTATTTAAAGACAAATAGTCCAAAAAGCCCAAAAAGACCAAGGCTCCTAAAGCCAAAGGTGACAAGAAGATCAAATTAGGCTTTGGCAAGAAGAATAAGAAAGAGACCGATAGTGTGGAAATTGAAGACGAGGAAGAGGAGCAGTAATACTATACAACTACATTAACGATCCTTCCTGGTATCACAATAATCTTCTTCGGCGTTTTGTTACCAATCCATTTTTGGATAACCTCCGTGGCCAATACTTCTTTCTCAATGTCTGTGGGAGCCATGTCAAGAGCAAATCTCATTTTTAAGCGCATCTTACCGTTAACGGAAATAGGATACTCATGCGAGTCCTCTTGTAAATAGGTTTCATCATGATCAGGAAAGGCGGCCGAACCTACAGATGAGGCGTTTCCTAAAGCCTCCCACAACTCTTCCGCCATATGGGGTGCAAAGGGTGCTATGGTCACTACCAAATCAGTAAGAATATCTCTTTTTCGACAACCTAAAGCGGTAAGCTCATTGGCACAAATCATAAAAGCGCTAACAGCGGTATTTAAGGACAGGCGCTCGATATCACTACCCACTTTCTTAATGGTTAGATGTTTTATCTTTAACTCCTGTGCATTGGGTTTATCATCAGTAACCGCCAAGTTGCCCGTTTCGTCATGAAATAGCTTCCAGAATTTTCTCAAAAACTTAAACACCCCGTCGATGCCATGAGTACTCCAAGGTTTACCTTGTTCCAGAGGTCCCAAAAACATTTCGTACATGCGTAGTGTGTCAGCTCCATAGCGGGTAATGATCTGATCAGGGCTCACTACGTTGAGCTTGGATTTTGACATTTTCTCAACTTCTGCCCCGCATATGTATTTGCCGTCTTCCAAAACGAATTCCGCATCTTTTAAATCGGGTTGCCATTTTGTAAATGCTTCTGTATCCAATACATCGTCATGACAAAGGCTAATGTCCACATGTATGGGCGTGACGTCATGGTCTCCTTTCAAGTTCAAGGAGACAAAAGTATTGGTGTCTTTAATACGATAGGCAAAGTTGGATCGGCCTTGTATCATGCCTTGATTCACTAATTTTTGGAAAGGCTCATCAGTTGGAACATGGCCTAAATCAAAAAGTACTTTATGCCAAAAACGAGCATATAATAAATGTAAAACCGCATGCTCCGCACCCCCAATGTAGAGATCCACAGGGCTCCAATGAGCTAACTTGTTAGGATCTGCAAAGGCCTGGTCGTTGTTTGGGTCCATGAAGCGTAAGTAATACCAGCAGGACCCTGCCCATTGGGGCATGGTGTTGGTTTCCCGGCGAGCAGGAGCTCCGGTGATAGGACAGGTGGTTTTAACCCAGTCAGTAGCTTTGGCCAAAGGACTTTCCCCATCTTGTGTGGGCTGATAGTCTGGAACCTCAGGAAGTATTACCGGTAATTGATCCAATGGTACGCCCACCACACCTTCAGTATCACTATGGATAATGGGAATAGGTTCGCCCCAGTAGCGTTGGCGGGTAAAGACCCAATCTCGCAACTTATAGTTAACAGCCGCCTTGCCGTGACCTTCTTGATCAATTCGGGCCACTATGATTTTGGTAAATTCTTTGCTGTCCAATCCATTGTATTCTCCAGAATTGATTATGGTTCCATGGCCCGCATAGAAATCCTCAGCAGTGCTCAGGTCTTCTTTTACTACTGCCACTATGGGTAGCTCGAATTTTTTTGCAAACTCAAAATCCCTTTGATCTCCCCCAGGAACGGCCATGACAGCACCTGTACCGTATGAAATAAGCACGTAATCGGAGACCCAAATGGGTATCCTCTCCTCATTGATGGGGTTTATGGCGTAAGCTCCGGAGAATACGCCAGTTTTGGTTTTATCCAAATCCGAACGCTCCAAATCACTTTTCTTGCTGGATTGGTCTAGATAATCCTCTACCACCTCTTTTTGGTTGGCGGTAGTGATTGATGAGACTAAGGGATGCTCAGGAGCTAAAACCATATAGGTCACCCCGAAAATCGTATCAGGCCGGGTAGTAAAAACTTTTATCTCGGCTCCACTGGCAGCTTCTTTGAAGTTAATTTCTGCCCCATAACTTTTTCCAATCCAGTTTCGTTGAGAGGCCTTAATCGATTCAGGCCAGTCCAGGTTTTCCAAACCTTCCAGCAAGCGATCGGTATAGGTCGTTATGCGTAACATCCATTGTCGCATAGGCTTGCGAATTACTGGGTATCCACCGCGTTCACTAACACCGCCCACCACTTCTTCGTTTGCCAATACCGTACCCAGTTCAGGACACCAGTTTACAGCAACCTCCGCCTCATACGCTAGTCTGTGGTCATTAATATAATCTTGCTTTTCTTGAGAAGACAATCCGCTTGGGACCTCCAATCGATCAATAGGCAGCGCTTTTTGAGTAACAATATCGAAATAGCTGTTGAATAATTGCAAGAAAATCCATTGTGTCCAACGGTAATAGTTGGGGTCGCTGGTTCTAAGTTCCCTGCTCCAATCATAAGAGAACCCCAGTACTTCCAATTGCTCCTTGAAACGGGCTATATTGGTATCAGTAGTCACGGCCGGATGCTGCCCCGTTTCTATAGCATATTGCTCTGCAGGCAAACCAAAAGAGTCAAACCCCATGGGGTGCAACACATTAAATCCTTTGGCTCTTTTGTAACGGGAAATGATATCCGTGGCAATGTAGCCCAAGGGATGACCTACATGAAGCCCTGCTCCGGAGGGATAGGGGAACATATCAAGCACATAGTATTTGGGTTTTTCCGGATCTTCCTTAGTACGGAATACCTGGTGGTCTTTCCACTGTTGCTGCCATTTGTTTTCAATGCGCTGAAATTCGTATTCGTTCATGAGCTGTATAACTTCCAAATAAACTGGATGCAAAAATAATTATTTTAATGGTACTGCTAAGGATTATTCTTTAAATAAACCTTTTTGCTCTTTTGTGAAGTAAAAGTCCCTTATTGACTAAAATCAACTGTCCGATTACGCAACATTAACTGTTCGAAAAAGAACACTACAGGTGCAAGATAAGGTATTAATATATTGATTATCAACCAGATAACTGCTGGCACAAGATATGCACGTAATTAAGTGAATCAAAAACTATAAAAACATGAGTGATACCAGATTATTTAGATCGAACAACAGAATTATAGGCGGCGTATGTGCCGGCATTGCGGAATATCTTGGGTGGGATACCACCTTGGTGCGCATACTATATGTTGTCGGTTCGGTAGTAAGTGCCGCCTTCCCCGGCACCATTGTATATATCGTTTTGTGGATTGTGATGCCTAAAGCCACGATTACCAGTTAGCGACTACCTGGTCAAAACGGCATAAATAACCCCAAGTACCCCTGCTAATAAAAGAAAGCAAATGTAGCTTAGGGCGTATACCATAAACACTTTTATTATTCCAAGTATTTTACTATCAGGTTGATAAAAACGATATCCAGCCCAACAAAAATACACCATGGTAACACTAATGCCCACAAGTGCGCTAAACCAACCGGTGAACTTAAAGATCAATGCAAAAAACAAGCTTGAAATAGCTAAATGCCCGAAAACGTAGAATGGAAGAATAATGTTTTCTAAGAAATTGTATCCGGCTTTTTTAAAGAAAACTTTTGACCACCAAGCAATGAATGGGAATTGTAGTAAGGCAAAAAACTGCAGGTTTTTGAAGATCATGCCTTGTAAAGCTTGTTGCTTTTCTGTGGTCTCCTTGGAGACTTCTGAACTACCAACAGCACCTGCCATCGTGTCCTGAATCCCGGAAACCATTTCTACTAGATCTACATTAAATAGATTAAGTAACAAGAGGTAAGCTCCGAAGATCAAAAAATAATAACTTACTGGATTGACATACTTGCGGCGATTTCCTCTCACATACTCACTAACTACTTTACCTGGATTTATAGTAAGCCCTTTTAGGGTACGGGGAAGCATGCCTTCCAGACCTAAGACCCGGTCCATTATATCACCAGCAAAACTTTTAAAGTTTAATCTGGGGATATTTAATTTTTGGCCGCAGGCCTGGCAAAAACTCCCAGCACCTGATGCATCACAATTGACACAAGTGCCACTTTTTAACGGTTTATTCATAAATAGGCTTTTGAAAGGGGCAACTTTTCTTGATTAAGAAAGGACGCCCAGCTGACAAAATACGGGAATATTGCTTAAAATAATAATACCAGTTACCTGATCGAACATATGCTTTTGAATTGCTGGGAAATATACTATCTTATATAATATATCAGCTAATACCGCCATGGGACAATCCCTTGAAAAACTGAAAGACGTCGAACTATGGAAATGCTTTAAAGCAGGCAATAGGGAGGCTATGCAAGTAATTTATTTCAGACATTATGCTGTTCTATACAACTATGGCAAAAAATTAACCTCACATGAGGAGCTAGCAGAGGACTGCATACAGGATCTGTTTTTTAAGTTATGGAAAAACAGAAACACCTTGGGAGAGGTCCTATCCATTAAATCTTACCTGTATCGGTCGTATCGAAGAATATTACTTGATCTGGTAAAGGCAAACCGAAAATATACTGCGATCCATGATCTACCAGTAGCGTATGATATAAGCCTTTCTATAGAACAAGAAACCATTATTAAGGAACATGATAGCGAGAGAATTAAGGGCTTGAATGCGGCCATTTCAAATTTGTCCAAAAGGCAAAGGGAGATTATTTACCTCTGTTATTACCAAGGTTTTACCTACAATGAGATTGAGGACATAATGTCAATAAAGAATCAAACAATCAGAAATTGCGTGTACGAGGCTATTAAAGTAATGCGAAAGTACTTGCAAGCGGTTTAATTCAATCTATTCTTCCTCTCGTAGCCAATGCAACAAATAGGGGACATTATAAGCATGTGTCCAACCGTATACTCTCAATCCCTGACTAATATCCCAAATAGTAAATCCTGACCCTTCGTGGTAGTCGTTGGCTTTAGGTAAATGGCTAACTCCTTCCAAAGCCGCGGCAAATTGTACTTGGTTAATACCCTTGGACTGATCGATTTTTAATTTATCCGTTTTCAACACCTGAGATCGAGATAATGCTTCTCGATAGAAACTTTTTTCTCCTGACAGTTCATAACCCAACAATAAACTGTGAATAGTAGACAAATAGGACTCATATTTATGATTCCAAGGTGGGACATCCCGCACGGATCGCGCGTGCTTAATTAGTGCGGATTTGATTTTAGGATCTTGGGTAAGTTGATAGTATTTAGCCAGACCATGAGAAGCGTAGACTTGGGCATAGCCGTATCGGTCTATAACCAAGCTATTGCATTGGTCTGGACCTTGTTGTAAAGCGATCATACGACGGATACGATCCTCCAAATCTGCTTTATAGCACTCATTTTTTGTGGCATCCCAAATCTCGACCATATTCCATACCGATAGGTACAACCTTCTACCAGTCAAGTCATGGTCTCCCCAGATACGCTTAGTATAGGTGTCAGCTGTGAGCTGCGCGACTTCTAAACCCCGGTGATAGCCTGAAAGATAATAGGAGGTGATCCAACCTTGAATCCAAACATGTGCACTTAACAGTGCGGTCCAATGTTGATAACTGTGCCGGCGTCCTATGCCCAAGTAGGGTGTGGCTTTGGGCTCATCCTCTAGCTTCCAAAAATCTAAGGCTGGGTTGGTGTCACCGTAATACTTCTTGCCCTTAGGCCAATGAATGTTATCAACATCCATGGTATGTCTGCTCGTTGCTTCTGCGGCCAAATAATACTTAGGATCACCAGTCCGAATGAATTGTAGCCATAACATGTAGTCTTGTGCGGGTTCATTATTGGACCACATCTTCCAGGAATTGTCCATATATAGTGTTTTGAAATCACCATAATCAAACATGCCATACCA
>JAJCYK010000386.1 GCA_029262935.1 Cytophagales bacterium
TTAGGAGATGGGCATGTAGATTTTGGAGGCATTTTTAGTAAACTCGCTCAATATGATTTCGAAGGATGGGCAGTTTTGGAATGGGAGTGTTGTTTAAAGCATCCGGAACAGGGAGCCGCTGAGGGATCCGGTTTCATCCAGGATCACATTATAAGGGTCACTGAAAGAGCCTTTGATGATTTCGCAGATGCCGGTACTGATGAAGAAACGAATCGCAAAATATTAGGGCTATAAAATGACTAAGAACTTATTATTATTGAGCTTTTTGTGCGCCCTACTAGGCTGCCAAAGCAATACTTCCTACGAACGTCCGCAAGACCCCTGGGTATTTCGCTCCGTACTGGATGAGCGCCCTCGCATGATTACAATGGCATTAAATGACAACTTATGGTTGGCTTATGATGTCCAGAAATGTGGTCTTTACAAGGCATGGAAGGGTGACGTTAATTTTGACGGAGCTGTCTACACCACCAAGCATGGGCCTCAACCCAACAGTGTGGGTACCCAGTTTCTATTGGACCCTTTGGACGAACCTATATGGACCGTTTCAAACCAGGGTCAAACTGAAGCGGTGAGCCTAAACTACCAAGGACACCGCTTTCAAAATAGTCAAGTGGTTTTGATGTATCAGGTTGTAATAGGTGATCAGATAGTCGCTATTGCTGAAACCCCAGAATATATTGAGAAAAATGGTAATCCAGGTCTAAGAAGGACTTATGAAGTCTCGGGCTTAACAGCAGGCCAAACGTTGGACCAAAAAGTGAATTTAGGAGCACTAGCAGGCCAATTTGACTATGAAACCAAAGCGGGATTTGAAGTTACTTCCACTGAAGAAAGCACCTATGGAGGCGCGACCACTTATTTGGTGCACGGCACTCTGAGCTTGGAAAATGGTAAAACTGATTTGGACAGCTACTTTGAATTAACAAACGCAGCACCCAGCAAGGCCTTGGATCAACAGGCCGCCGCCGACCTAGTTACACAAGGCGAAAACCTCATAGAGAATAGCGACTGCAAAACCTGTCACAATCTCACTGAAAGCACAGTAGGTCCTAGTTATACAGAGATCGCGGAAAAATATCCCAATACAGAGGGAACCGTTCGTGAATTAGGTGCCAAGATCATAGCAGGCGGCACAGGTGTTTGGGGTCAAGTTCCTATGACCGCCCATCCTGATCTAAATGAAGTTGATGCCGCCAAAATGGTGCGTTATGTGTTGTCTCTAGACAAAGCAGAAATGACCGTAACAACTAGTGGAAACTTATTTCTAGGTCAACCAGGAGTACCCTTAGACCTAGGAGATGACAATACCCTACTTAAATCCACTGACCTGTCCGGATTGGCCACGCACATGTATGTTTATGAAGATCACAATATAGCACCAGAGGAAATCATTGCCTCCAGCAAACCCATTCTAAACGGAGTCAGCCCAGTAGTACATTTAGTAGAACGTCCCGATTTTGGGAAGATTAGCTCAAACCTAATCTTAGAGCTTCAAGGCCACATCAACGTAGAAGAAGACACCAATGTAGACTTCAGGTTAGTTAGTGATGATGGTTCCTATTTATATGTAAATGATCAACTAATTATTGATAACGGGGGATTCCATGGGGAAGAAGCCAAAGACGGCGAAGTAATCCTGAAAAAAGGAGCCAACGACATTCGAATTATATACTTTCAAGGTGGTGGTGGTGCAGCCCTCTCCTGGCAATGGGCTACCCATGGATCTTCAGAGTATACCGTGGTTCCCGCAGAAAACCTAACGCATCAGGCGGCACAACTAAAAGAAGTGGTTCCTTTTGTGCCCCTCAAACTGTTGGTCCGAAGTATTCCTGGAGATCAGAAAAAACTTACTGGGGCTCATCCCAGTTTCGATCTAGCACAAGCCCGACCTGAATCTTTCCAAGGTCGGATCGGCGGTATGGATTTTCTTTCAGACGGCCGATTGGTCGTTTGTACCTGGGACAGTTTGGGGCCTGTATATGTACTGGACGGTGTTCAAGGAAATGATCCGGAAGCCATTGTTGTAACCCGTATTGCCACCGGCTTAGCAGAACCCTTGGGTTTAAAAGTAGTTGATGATGAAATTTACGTATTGCAGAAACAAGAACTGACCAAATTAGTGGATCATAATGGAGATGGCTTGATCGATGAGTATCAAACCGTTTGCGATGACTGGAAAGTATCTGCCAATTTTCATGAATTTGCCTTTGGCTTGGCCTATAAAGAAGGCTTCTTTTATGCCACCCTGGCCACTGCGATCAATCCTGGAGGAGCCAGTACCCAACCTCAGATACCAGACCGGGGAAAAGCCATAAAAATTTCTAAAGACAACGGCAGCATGGAGTTTGTGGCTCATGGATTAAGAACACCTAATGGCATTGGAGAAGGTGTCGACGGACAGCTATTTATAGCGGACAATCAAGGGGATTGGTTGCCCAGTAGCAAGATAGTACATGTCCAACCCGATGCTTGGTACGGTTCGCGATCAGTAGATTTCCAAGGCACCGCCGGACTTACAGAAACTAAGCCTGTGGTATGGTTACCCCAAGATGAAATTGGTAATTCGCCCTCACAACCCCTCAAGTTAAACATTGGTCCATATGAGAACCAAATGATACATGGTGAAGTTACCCATGGCGGATTAAAACGTGTATACGTAGAAAAGGTTAATGGAAACTACCAAGGTGCCGTATTTAGATTTAGTCAAGGCTTTGAAGCCGGGGTTAATCGATTGGCCTGGGGACCTGATGATGCATTATACGTAGGTGGCGTCGGTTCAACTGGTAATTGGGGCGATGGACAAAAGTGGTTTGGCCTACAAAGGTTGACCTTCAACGGCAACAGCACTTTTGAAATGCTTAAAGTTAAAGCGAAAACCAACGGCTTGGAATTAGAATTTACAGAGCCCATTGAAGCAGGTAGCGGACTACGGACTGAGGAGTACCAAATTCAACAATGGTATTACTTGCCTACTGAAAACTATGGTGGGCCGAAACTAGATTTACAAACACTGGATATTACCAGTATCAATATCTCTGAAGATCGTAAAACAGTATTTTTGGAACTTCCAGGTATAAAAGAAGATCATGTGTTGCACGTACGCATTATTAACCCTTTTCGCAGCAGTGAAAAACATTCTTTATGGACTACGGAAGCTTGGTATACTATGAACGCCATCCCGCAAAATAACCCTGGTTTCAGCAGACCGGTCACTCCTATTGCTAACAATACCTTGACTGCAGGGGAGCAAGCAGCGGGCTGGGAACTCCTGTTTGATGGAAGCACCACCACGGGTTGGCGCAATTTCAAAGGAACCACCGCCGGAAGAGCTTGGAAAGTTAG
>JAJCYK010000387.1 GCA_029262935.1 Cytophagales bacterium
AGAAGCGCAAGAGGAAACCATGCGAATGCTGCAGGTTTACACGGACTTTGTGGAAGGCCATATGGCAGTCCCGGTAATTCAAGGTGTTAAGACAGCTTCAGAGCGATTTGCAGGGGCGGTAGATACTTACTGTATTGAGTCACTTATGCAAGATGGTAAAGCGCTTCAAGCGGGTACTTCGCATTTTCTTGGGCAAAATTTTGCTCGCGCCTTTGACGTTAAATTTGCTACTAAAGAAGGCGGACTGGAACATGTTTGGGGAACCAGTTGGGGCGTAAGTACCAGGCTTATGGGCGCTTTGGTCATGGCTCATTCAGATGACAAGGGATTGATTCTGCCTCCAAAATTGGCGCCAATCCAAGTAGTAATTGTACCAATATTTAGAAATGAGGAGCAGCTGGAGGCATTAACTCATGCCGCTCAAACCATTATGACCGAATTAAAAGCACTGGGCATCAGTGTGAAGTTTGATGATGATGAAACCCAAAAGCCAGGCTGGAAGTTTGCGGAGTATGAATTAAAAGGAGTACCGATTCGCATGGCGCTGGGCCCAAGGGATTTGGAAAATGGCACTGTAGAAGTAGCGCGTAGGGACACATCCGAAAAGGAAACGTACCCAATAGCAGGAATAGCCACCAAGGCACAGCAGCTTCTAGAAATTATCCAAGCAAGTATCTACCTAAATGCATTGACCTTTAGAGAAGAAAACACCACTACTGTTGACTCTTATGAAGCGTTCAAAGAAGTGCTAGAATCTAAAGGAGGTTTTATTAAAGCCCATTGGAATGGAAGCGCGGAAACGGAAGAAAAAATTAAGGAAGAAACGAAAGCTACTATTCGATGCATTCCTTTGGAGGCTGAAAGTGATCCCGGCATTTGTATTTACAGCGGGATGCCCTCCAAGCAATTAGTCATATTCGCCAAAGCTTATTAAGCTACTTCCTTTGATTACCAATGGCCTTTTTTGTAGATTGAGCAATAGTGGACTTATAACCTAATGACCGATTGGCTTTCAGTATTACTCCTTATTGTGTGCGGCATCATTTTGTTGGTGATTGAGTTAGTTTTTGTACCTGGAACCACCGTGTTGGGCATCGTAGGTTTTGTAATGCTGATTGGAGGCGTGTATATAAGCTTTGCAAAATTTGGTCAAGTTACAGGCGGATGGGTATTAGCGGGTACCGCATTGATATCCATTCTAGCAGTTGTCTATAGTTTGCGATCTGGAACATGGAAGAAACTAGTATTGAGGTCCAGTATGGATAGCAAGGTCAATGAAAATGAGAAATTGGCACTACAAGTGGGGTTGAAAGGAGTTGCAATATCAGACCTTCGACCCATTGGTACCGCCGAATTTCTTGAGAAAACATACGAAGTTCAGACTCAAGGTAACTATCTAGTAGCTGGTACTCCTATAACAATATCTGCATTATCTAATAATAAAATTATCGTAGAACCTATTTCATAAAAAGATGGATTTAATCACAATGATTGGCATTGCCGTAGCCATAGTAGCCATATTTATAGTACTTTATATCATTCCGGTTAATCTATGGATCACCGCACTTTCTTCGGGGGTAAAAGTAGGTTTGATTGAGTTGGTGTTTATGCGGATTAGAAAAGTACCACCTGGAATTATCGTACGCGAAATGATTACGGCTACCAAGGCGGGTCTAGATATTACTACCAATGACCTTGAGACTCACTATTTGGCAGGAGGGCATGTGTCCAACGTAATCAAGGCTTTAATAAGTGCAGACAAAGCAAACATCAACCTTACTTTCAAGCAAGCTACTGCCATAGATTTGGCCGGCAGGGATGTGTTTGAAGCGGTGCAGATATCGGTGAATCCTAAAGTAATCAATACTCCTTTAGTTTCGGCAGTTGCTGGAGATGGCATTCAATTACTGGCAAAGGCTAGAGTAACCGTGAGAGCAAACATCGAGCGCCTGGTAGGTGGTGCTGGCGAAGAGACCATTCTAGCAAGAGTAGGAGAAGGAATTGTTACCTCAATTGGTTCTGCAGCTAAGTATACTGACGTATTGGAAAATCCAGACGACATTTCTAAATTGGTGTTACAGCGTGGCTTAGACGCTGGTACTGCTTTTGAGATACTATCCATTGATATTGCCGATGTGGATGTGCCTAAAGTAGATGCGAACATTGGTGCTAAAGTACAAATTGATCAGGCAAACGCTGACTTGAAAGTAGCAGAAGCTAAAGCGGAAGAGCGCAGAGCTATGGCGGTGGCTCACGAACAAGAGATGAAAGCTTTATCTCAAGAAATGCGAGCCCGGGTGATTGAAGCAGAATCAGAAGTTCCTAAGGCCATGGCCGAGGCTTTTCGCAAAGGAAACCTAGGGATAATGGATTACTACCGAATGAAGAATATTGAATCGGATACGGGTATGAGGGATTCAATATCAAAATCCGGAGATTCGGACGCTTCATCGGGTGATAAAGACAGCTAAAGTTTAACGGTTTCCCAAGGTTGCTTTTTTAGTAGAATGTAAAGGTCGTTCTTTATATCATACTGGATATCATCGTAGACCATTGGTATTACACTCACTCCTTGATCAGAGACCAAACTGAATTTGTTTTCTCGAGAAACGATCACAAACCCATTGCCGAGATCTTGGAATTCATCGTATTTGGGTGATAACAACATTTTACCAGTATTGTTCGCTAAGCCTTTTTTCTCGCCCTGATAGCACTTAAATCGACCTGCCGGCAGTCTTTCTATCTTATCATAAGACAATGAAACTTGTATTTTTCCTTGGAGGTCAACCACTCCATACTTACCATTTTTAGAAACAATCGCGCTACCATTTTCGAAAGGACCAGCGGAATCATAAAGAGGCTGTATCTTTAAACGCTCTAGACGATTGATATACCCCCATTTGCTATTAATTTTAATTGGAGACATCGTCTCGCTGAAGATTCCCACATTTTGATATCGATTGGCAATTCTCAATTTACCGTTTAAGTCTATAAACCCGTATTGATTGTTAATCTTGACTCCAATAAATTCCTCATTTATAGTACGAAGTTCCTGAAAGGTTGGATGCTTAATAAATGTACGGCTTTGAACATTGAATAAACCAGGTCCGAGACTATCTTGGTAGTGAAAGTAAAGGGGTGTTTGTTCAAGCGGTTTGATGCTTTGATATTTGGTAGTTAACAGCTGATCCCCACGCAACGAGATCAAACCGTGACGATTAAATTGATCTTTTTCAATTATGGCGGTTCCCGATGCAGATAAGTAATTGGCGGTTTCATAAAGCACACCATCCTTGGTATGTAACAGGCCGCGAAAGCGACCGTTTTGAAATAAGTAGGTGTTGGGGTTTATTTCTTCCAACCTGTAGTATCGGGGCATAATCACCCAGTCACCGGTGCGGTTAATAAGTCCCCAGCTCCCGCCGTATTTTGCGTGTGCTACTCCATTCATAAAAGCCCGAACTGCTTCATATTGTGGAGGGATCACTTCCACTCCACGTGTGTTAATAAAACCCCAACTCCCATGTCTTTTTACTGGGAATAGCCCCTCATGTCCTTTTTTAATTTCTTGGTACTCCTTTTGAGTAACCCTGACCATTTCGGAGTTAAGTAACATCCACTGCAGGTTTAGTCGGCGTATGCCTATGTATTCTCCATCAATCCACAAGGAGTCATATTCCAGGGGTACCAGAAGTTTCCCTTTGGTGTCTACCACTCCAAATAAAGGTCCCTGACGAATTATTGCTATACCATTCGTAAAGTCTCCAATTTGACAGCTTGCAAAACTCTTTATTTCAGAACCTAATGTATTGATCAGGTAACTACCATTGGGCCCGGAAGCCAAGTATAAATTCTTGTCTATGGGATGCAAATTGTTAACCACATGAGTAGCCACATATTTGTTTTCGGAGGTTTTTAACTCAAAACTATCGAATGGTTTGCCCTTTACCTGGCCAGCATTTAACTGGATTTCTTGGTATTTAGGAGAAACGACAATCTGTCCTAGATGATTGATCAGGCCCAGTTTGCCCTGTTCTTTTATTATCGCGTAGTCCTTATTTAGAGGTTTAATGTTATCGTACAGATAAGGCATGACCGTCTGATAGTCTTGATCCAGTAGTCCATATTTCCAGGTACCTGCCCGTTTTAATGAAGTAATAATGAGCTCGTTAAAGCTTTCAAGGTGGTGGTATTGCAAAGATAAAATGGTGTTTCCTTTGATATTTATTATCCCATAAACATCCTGTTTGGTAATATGATCGTATTTAGCAGCAATAATCAGGTCCTCATTTAAAGGGTGAAGTTGCGTATAATGAGGTGAAATGATCTTACGATTTTTGAGGTTTACCAATCCCCATAAACCGTTTTCTTTGTACCCTAGGACACCCTCCATAAGGATTAATCCACCTGCAGACCAACCCAGGTCATCATAGGTGGCTGGTATCAGAACTTTATTTCGATGATCCCTTAGACCCTTTTTGTCGTTTTTAGAAAAAATGGCGTATTCGCCAGTTTGGGAAATAGTAGCTTGGATGGATGTGATAGATAGGAATAAAAACCCGGTCAACAGCCACCTGCAACCGATTATGCTAATTTTAGATAAGAAAATGCGATCCACTCTATTCCCTACATTAATTAATACCCCGCAAGTAATGGATATATTAGCATTTAGCCAAACTCCAAAAGTGCATTTTCTCATTAAAACCTACGCTTCTAAGATCGGGTGTGTTAATACCTTATTCTTGAGATGAAGACTCCTGCTCCAAATTAAAGAGGTCGTTTAGCAAATCTATGACTGTTTCCGCTTCCCCTCTTTTACAAGCTGCTTTTAACTGAAGCACGGGCAATTTAATAACCTTTTGCATCATGCTTTTTGTTACTTTTTCTACCATGTTAGCCTCTTCCTCAGAAGCATTTTTTAAATACCTGGCAATTTCATCCCTGCGAATTTGTTCCAGAGCATTTTTCAGCTTGTTGATGGTAGGATTGACACTCATTTCCTTACTCCAGTTGTGAAAATCTTCTATTGAATCTTTCACAATAGATTGCACTTGTGGAATGGATTCCATACGTCGAGCCAAGGCTTTGTCCGTCCTGGATTGAATGTCGTCAATGTTGTATAACACTGCACCGTTTATATCTTCAACATCTCCTTCGATGCTACGGGGCATGGCTAGATCAATAAAGTATTTGTATCTAAGGGTGTCTTGATTTTGAATTTCTGATTTCCTTATGATCGGTTCAGAGCTCGAAACCGCAGAAACAATTACATCTGCTACATTTAGTTGTTGAGGTAATTCACTCCAATCAATGGCTTGAAAACCGCATTCTTTAGCCAGGGTTTCACTGGTACTTTTCGTTCTGTTGGCTAGAACAACATGGTAAGACTCAAAACTTTTGTGCCCGGCCAGGTTCTTGCATAAATCACTGCCAATGGTACCCAGCCCTGCTAACAATATGGTAGGATTTTCAGAATATACCGCCAATTGCTCAATCAGCTCCAAAGTAGCATAACTAACGGATGCCGCTCCATCTCTAAAACCAGTTTCCTGGACTACTTTTTTGTTAACATAAAACGTAGTGTGCAACAGCCGGTGTAAAAATGGACCGGCTAGGTCAGCATCTGCTGCTTGCTGGTAGGCTTGTTTGACCTGATTGGTAATTTGCATGTCACCCACGATCTGGGACTCAAGGCCAATAGTGACATGGAACAAATGAGTCACCGCTAAATCATGGGAAGTTATTAATTCAAAACAGTCCAGCAATTGATTGCTATAGGCTATGTTGCGTTTTAATGCTAGGAGTTTTACTAAATCTTCGCCTAAATCCACATCTGAAGCATAGTAAACTTCGGTACGATTGCAGGTAGAAAGCACCAAAACGTCGCGGATAGCGTACATATCCCGGATGTGATCCAAAACATCTGCTGTTTCCGTTTGATTCAAAGCCAATTGTTCCCGAGTACTCACGGAAGCATTCTTATGAGAAATAGAGATGGCTTTAAATTTTCTATGCATAATTAATCCAATATTTAATTATCTTTTACAAAGATAAGGAGATTTCATTACAATATAATGCTTTTTTATATGAATCGCTGTAATTTAGAAACGTTCTAGCCGCAAAAAAGGATGCTTTTAACATTAACAAAGCCATATATAATCTATGTCTGAGACTAGGTTTTTGTAATCTCGTTTATGGTTAAAAAGTTCCTTAGTTGGACAAGAAATGTCTTGGGCTTTTCGCGCACAGAAACCTATGGTTACGCGGTAATAATAGCATCATTATTCTTAGTTTCAGCACTATTTGAAGTAAAGAAGTTACATCTATCAGATTTAAACGATAAACAAGTTTCGGACGTGTCAAAAATAGACAGTTTGTTCAAATTGATGGCGTTAAATGATAGTAAACTTCAGGTCCAATCTCCGATGTCGCTTTTTGATCCCAATCATGTTTCTTACGACTCCTTAGTACTTTGGGGTGTCCCTGCCCGGGTTGCTAAGAACCTCATTAGTTATAGAAAATCTGGAGGAAAGTACCGTTACAAAAAAGATGTTCGAAAGCTGTATGGCTTAAATGACAGCATATGGACCCGTATGGAAAAATTCGTAAACCTGCCGTCCAAAATACCTACCCAGTCTTGGGAAAAGACAGGGTCCAACCAAATGTCAAAAATTAATTTGGCAAGAAGGCGTCAAGTCTCTGCATTTGATCTAAATTTGGCTGACACCTCTCAACTTATGACCATAAGAGGTATAGGACCGGTATTTAGCAAGCGAATTATAAAATACCGTAATCTCCTAGGCGGCTTTTATAGTAAGGATCAATTGGATGAGGTTTACGGTTTATCGCTGCCGGTATTGTTGGTGTTAAAGCAGGCGGTGGTTATTAATTCGCAATTCAAATATCATAAGATTCAATTGAATACGTTTGATTACCAGAGTATAGCCCGGCATCCTTACCTGTCGTTTAAGCAAGCCAAAGCTATCATAGCTTACAGAACGGCTCATGGCCCGTTTGAGAAATTGGAAACATTAAAAGCGATTCATTTAATAACGGATAGTACTTATATTAAGGTTTATCCGTATTTAGATTTTTGAAATAGGGCTATTTTTTGGAATTTGCGTCTTCAACCATGCATCAAATCATTAATTCATATTTGCGAAAGTTGACGAATTTAACGTCGCGAAACCGTTCAATACTACTGCTAAAGTTGTTGGCCCAGGGGTTTTTGGATCTTAACGAACTGGACTTTTTAAACAATAAACCGGCATTTTCGGTCATTGAGCAACTCATTGCTCGCAAGAAAGAGATTTACTTATGTCGTTTGCTAGACAGCCGTGATGAAAACAGCAATAAGGTAAGTCAGCGATTAAAAAGCTTATCCCGGTTCGATCATTTCGTTTTTGAAGAACGGGGGGCCAAGGATCTGTGTGTGGCTTGGCCTTTCGTGTGTGGTACTTTTGCAGATGGCACCCTGGTAAGAGCCCCGTTACTATTTTTCCCCGTG
>JAJCYK010000388.1 GCA_029262935.1 Cytophagales bacterium
TTGGAATTCGTAACGGCTGGTTCGTTACGCTTTACAAGCCTATTTTTTGGTTGTGGTTGCCAATTGTGGGTTTTGAACCGGTTATGATCGCTACTAGTTTAGTAATAAATGGGGTATATCAATTTTTCTTGCACACCCAATTGGTACCCTCTTTAGGTTGGTTGGGAAAAATATTCAACACGCCTTATGATCATCAAGTCCATCATTCCAGCAACGTCGAATATCTTGACAAAAACCATGGAGGGATCTTGATCATTTGGGACAAACTGTTTGGCACTTATCAAGGCATCGTTCCTCAGGCAAACCCCAAGTTTGGAATTTTGAAAGACCCCGATACCTATAATCCAATACTATTAAATACACACGAGTTTTCCAGTATTTGGAAGGATGTCCGTAAAGCCTCTTCCTGGGGAGATAAGCTTAAATACATTTTTTTCCCTCCAGGGTGGAGTCACAATAAAACCTCCAAAACGGCCAGGCAGCTGCAACGAGAGTTAGTGGACAATGGTTAAGAACGAAGTAAGAATCTTACCTATCAAACCTCTGGGATATCTAAGTTAATCAAATGCCGAACACCATGATATATGATGTTTATACCTAGAGTCTACAGTTATGGAAATCATTGTTCAACTAGTGCCACATTTAATAAAAGGTGTTCTGTTTGTGGTGGTTTTGGTTTTGGCAGGTCGGCATCTAATTCGAGCAAAACAGGGTAAGGACATTAATGGAATCACAAAAGCCTTAAAGATCTTCTTCGGATTCGTTGGGTTAATGATCCTTATCGGCATCGTGGAGTTTTTCATGGTAGCCTACTTGTAATTAAAGGCCATGACTAAAGTTCAACTTCGTATTAAACCAATTAGATGAAGCCATTAAACGTTTTACTTGGACAACTCTATTTCACCTCCCGATAAGCCTCTTTGAGTAATCGCTTGGCCCTGCCGCGTAATTGTTTTGGAGGAATAAAGATCAAAAAACTTCTCCCTGTAAATGGCCAAGAATACAAAGGTTAAACCACCTTAATGATTATAAAACAACTTCAAAAATAATCTTACATTTGGCCAACGCCTCTTTTAAGTATTGGATATCCTCATTATTAATGCTATTGTATTGAAGATTGATACGTTTCAAATTATGCATAGTGATCATTTCATCCGGTAGAACATCAATGTTATTCCTCTGCAATTCCAATCTTTCTAGCTGCGATAAGGTACTAATCTCCTTGGGTAATAAAATCAAATCATTATCAGCCAGAATTAACACTCGTAACTCTGTGAGCATTAATATTTCCATCGGAAATTCTTTAAGCTGCTTCCCACTCAGATCTAGAAACTTAACCGCTTCAGCATGTTTAACAGCTTTGTCCAAATTGCGATATACCTTAAAAGATGAACTAATATCTTGAGAATATGTAGCTCCGCAGCTTTGAACTAGTCCTGCTAAAACAAACGCGTAGATGATTTTAAACCCATTCATGTTTCATAATTATCCTCTCAAAATAAATGCTCCTTTTACTGGAAAGTGCTGAAAAATGATAACTTCTGTTCCACCTCTTTCCTCGTTCATTTAATAGAATTCATATGCTTATGTACAAATTTAGACTTTTCTCTATATGCCTTTTCAATATCTTCAAGTGTTCTTATGAACAACTTTAGTAATTCCATTGAGACATAATCGTAGTCGCTCCGGTGTTGTAGAGCGACTGTTTTGGGTATTTTAAACTCCTTCTTACAAAATCTCCAATACGTATCTCGTTTTTCGGGCTAACTTCTCATTTCTGTTTGCAATGGCTTGCATTAATTTTTGAACAGACAATTTCTGGTTGTCAGAAGCCTTACCCAAAACACGCCTATAATGTACCTTGGTTGATGGAGAGTTTAGTATTCGCATATGAATTATTGCACACCATCTTGGAGATTTAAAGGCGAACGTCGGTAATGTTGACAAAACTTTCTCTACGTAAACATTATCCTCAAACTTTTCAACAACGTGAATAATTGAAAACATTATGTCGTCAAAAGGATAGTCATCATTAAATAGTTGTATGAGAAGCTGAATACATTCCTCATCCTCCAGGTCCGCTATCTCATTAAGCAGCGCTTCAATTTCCAGCACTTTGCTGTCCTCAACTGTAGAGTCCTCAATTAGTTTTTGCAACCTGGTAACCTTTAATTTTAAATCATTCATTGTTTTTGAAAACATTCGGAATACTGTCTAGTCGAATTGATGATTGCTTAAACTATTAATAGCCTTTTTATCACATAACTCGTCCTATTTTAGAATGAGCATCACATCGTTTACTCCCAGTTGCTAAAGCACCCATTCTCTCATTCCAGCTCAATCGCCGGGTCCTGCCTTGGTGAAGTCAGCCCCACTATTTTTCTATCCTTGGGGGCCAAAGGGCCATTTTTAACGACAAGTTTAGACCAGCTAGGTTTGTTGTTAGGCGAGCGACTGTTTTGGTTACTTTTTAGGGTTACTCGAAGCAAGCTAACAACATTTTGTAAAATGACAGGTAATCATTTCCACCGGCAATTTCAGCACAATATTCAGCCATTTGACAGGTAATGGCCTGATTTAAGCAAACATCATCATCTTGAACATAAAATTTTGCTGCCTCCAAAATGGCCATTAGAAATAGGGAGCTATTACCGGCCACTGCGCAAAGAACATGGTTATCCGTACCAAATTCTAGTAAAACTATGGTGTTAAGATTTTTATTAAGGGCAAATACATCAACTTCATATTCTGCAAAGTAGAAATAGTCTTCGTCCTCTATTGTTTCAAAGTCAAAACTGATCCCTCCGATCTGAACTGTGGAGCCGTTATAATTATTTACCAAATCCCTTATAGGGTCTTTTTCAAATTGGGTCATTGGGTCATTCTTGATAAAATAATGGTTATCCCTGAATTCTTTAACAAATTCGTCACTCACACCCTTTGTCCTTACTTGATCCAACACACTCTTTGTTGGTATTTGCCTTAGCTGTTCTGTAAATTCCTCTGCTGTCATGATTCTAAATACTTATTGGCTTCAAGATATTACCTGGTCTTCTTGGTGACCGTAGGCCGTT
>JAJCYK010000389.1 GCA_029262935.1 Cytophagales bacterium
ACGGTAGGCCTTTCCTGTGGAGGACAAATAGAAGTGTGGGTGGAAAGGATCGATCCCTCAAATACACTCTGGCAAAGTTGGTCCGATTGCATAAAGGAAAATCAAGGCTGTCTATTGGTTACGAGTTTGCATTCTAATCAACACGGTTTGTTTCATGAAGGTAAATTGCCGGGGTCATTCCCAGACCATTTGGAAAAGGCCTGTGCAGAAGCTTATCGGCAACATAAAACGCAGGTTTATGAATCTTATTTCTTTAATGTATTCCCTGCTAAGAGCCGCATGATAATAATAGGCGCCGCTCATGTCTCATTGAACTTATTAGAGTTGGCCCATCTATATAATTTTGAAACCATTGTCATTGACCCCAGAGGCATCTTTACTAATGAAGCTCGTTTTGAAACACAACCCCACCAAATGTTTGAAGATTGGCCAGCTGAGGTATTACCCAAACTAACTTTGGATGCAGATACTTATGTAGTAGTATTGACTCATGACCCTAAGATTGACGATCAAGCATTACAGATTGTACTGAGACACGATGTTGCCTATATAGGAGCTTTGGGAAGCAAAAAAACGCACGAGAAACGTAAGGCTAGGCTGACTGCCTCTGGAGTTACAGAAGATGCGCTCAGCAGAATTCACGGCCCTGTAGGTATAGCGATTAACGCCAGGCAACCAGCAGAAATTGCTTTAAGCATTATGGGTCAAGTAATTCAAGTCAAAAACCAATACTTATAACCTCTTAGTTGTAAGCAGATGTTAGGTCCCTTTTTCATTAAGAAGGAATTCCTGAATAGCATCCCAGCTCAAGGTAGCACACTGTTGCCGGCCGGGAAAATTTTTGGACATGGCCAACGCTTCATAAATTTCTGGTGGCTGAGTCTCCTTGCCGTCCATACATTGATAGAAATATTGGAGCTGAGATCGGCAATCTACTAGCGATTTTGCAGAAAGCGATTCTACCAGTAGGGATGAGGATGCTTTGGAAACGGCGCATCCATAACCGTGATAACTGACCTTTTGCAAAAAACCATTTTCAATATCTAGGTAAATCTGGAATTGATCTCCACAAACGGGATTGTAGGCTTCTATTATGTGTTGAGCATCTTCTCGTTTTTGGAAGCCCAGAGTACTTTTCTGCCTTTCCATAAGCACTGCTTGATAGAGTTTCTTTAAATCTTCACTCATGATAATAAGGATTTGACCTTGCTTAGGGCGGAGATGAAATGATCAATCTCTGATAGGGTGTTATAAACAGAAAACGAAATTCTTACGGTGCCAACAATGCCATAGTGTTGCATTAAGGGCTGTGTGCAATGATGCCCGGCGCGGACCGCCAAACCAGCTTCTCCCAAAACAGTAGCCACGTCGTGAGGATGAATGTCTTTGATGTTTAAGGAAATAATGGCTCCAGATTCTAGAGCAACTCCATAAAGTGCTACATCGTTCATGTCACTTAATTTGCCCCAAGCATGAGTTCGTAATTCTTGTGCGTGCGCTTTAATGTTAGCCATCCCCAGAGTATTTATGAACCTTATTGCTGCGCCCAGGCCAAGGGCCGCGGCAACTGGAGGAGTACCTGCTTCGAATTTATGGGGTGCTTTTTTAAAAGTGGTCTTGTTGTTACTCACTTGATATATCATGGAACCACCTTGTTGAAAAGGGCTCATTTTTTCCAAGTGTGTGGATTTACCATAAAGGACCCCAACCCCCATGGGGCCATATAGTTTATGGCCTGAAAATGCCAGAAAATCACAGTTCATGCTTTGCACGTCTATCTGATCGTTGGCGATACTTTGGGCCGCATCAACCAGTACCAAAGTGTCATTTTGGTGGGCCATTTTAGTAATTTCAGCCAAGGGATTAATAATCCCGGTGGTATTACTTATTTGGGTTATGGCCAATAATTTGGTTTTTTTGGTCAATGCCTGTTCCAAAGAAGTAAGACTCAAACTTCCGTCCGGTTCCAAAGGGAGCACTTTAAATGTGGCGCCAGTACGATCACAAATGACCTGCCATGGCACAAAATTTGCATGATGTTCCATCGCAGTTACTAACACCTCATCACCTGGACTTAGGGTGTCATACCCCCAGCCATGTGCGACCATATTAATGGCTTCGGTAGTGCCCCCACAAAAGATCACCTCCTCTGGGGTGGCGTTAATAAACTGGGCGACTTGTGCTCTGACGGACTCATACGCTTGTGTCGCATCATCCGCCAATTGGTAGATTCCTCGATGGATGTTTGCGTTGTGATGTTCATAAAAATCAGCAAGCGCTTCCATTACCTGCCAGGGCTTCTGGGTAGTAGCGGCATTGTCTAAATATACCAAAGGTTGACCTTTGCGATCTTGGGTATTTAGTATAGGGAATTGATTGCGAATTAGACGAGCATCAAACATTTTACCGGGGCCAATACTAAAGTTAAATAAAATGTACCAAACCTGCTGAGTTCTTTGGTGAACCCACTATTTTAGTCCATTCGATATGACAAGATACATATTATTAGCGACCGCCAAAGGATTGGTGATTTATGAAAAGCAAGGATCGGAGTGGATCTATTGGGCTCATCATTTTTTAGGAATTTCAGTCTCCATTGCCTTACAAGACCCTCACAGTAAAGACTGGTGGGTTTGCTTAGATCATAAACATTGGGGACCTAAATTACATTGCACTTCAGACTGCGGAAAGACTTGGAGGGAAGTGACTGCTCCTAAATATCCGGAGGATGCCCAAGTGGAGCTTGGGGTATCGGCGACCCTAAAGTATATTTGGACCATTGCCTTTGGCAACACCCCCGGGGTGGTTTATTTAGGTACCGAACCTGGCGGGTTGTTTAGAAGCCAGGATCATGGAGCACATTTTGAATTGGTACAAGAGCTTTGGGATCATCCCACCAGGCCTGAGCATTGGTTTGGAGGAGGAAGAAATTACGCGGGTATTCATTCTATTGTAGTGGATCCAAATCAAGACCACCATGTCTACGTAGGGGTAAGTTGTGCGGGTGTGTTTGAGGCAAACGAACAGGGTGGCGTTTGGGAGGTTCGTAATCAAGGTCTAAAGGCGGACTTTCTTCCTAATCCACTGGCAAAAGCGGGGCATGATCCCCATAGACTGATGGCTTGTCGCAGTAACCCCTTGGTGATGTGGCAACAAAACCATTGTGGCATCTTTCGCTCGGTAGACGGAGGCCATAATTGGGAAGATGTTACAGACAAAGAGGAGCGCGGCCGCTACGGGTTTGCATTGGGCATTGACCACCAAAACCCTTTGCGAGCCTGGGTAATCCCAGCCACCAGTGATGCGCAGCGCATCGCATTAAATCAATCACTATTTGTCATGTATACCGAGGATGGAGGTAAAAGTTGGCACGAACGAAGAAATGGCCTGCCGCAAAATCATTGCTTTGATATTGTGCTCCGCCACGCGTTGGATGTCAAAGGAACAGAATTAGTGTTTGGCACCTCCGGTGGCAGCTTATATTACTCCCCTGATGATGGTGCCTCTTGGCAAAGTTTAAATCATCACTTGCCTAGAGTGTTTTCAGCAAAAATGGTATGAATTATGACCCCAAAAATTATTGTTTTCGATGCTTATGGCACGCTATTAAATGTCAATGCCTTGGATGGTTTATTGGAACATCACTTTGGTGATGCTGGTACCGAAATCAGCGCCATATGGAGAAGCAAACAACTGCAATATACTTGGTTAAGAACTCTAATGGAGCGGTATAAACCCTTTAGCAGCGTTACCATGGAGGCCCTGGATTTTGCCTGCAACAGCTTGAAATTAAAATTGACAGAGCCTATAAAAGAGGAGTTGCTGCACTCCTATTTGCAATTGGAAGCGTTTCCGGAAGTGAGGCCGGTATTGATGCAGCTTCAAGAGCAAGCGCAGCTAGCGGTACTGTCCAATGCAGATCACGCGATGTTGGAGGGTGCTATCAATCACAACAAACTTACAAACGTGTTTGCGGAAGTTCTTAGTGCGGACGCAATTGGTCATTTTAAACCGCGAAAGGAAGTATATCAATTGGCTTGTGACGCCTTCAAATGCCTTCCAACAGAGATCCTATTCGTCTCTTCGAATACCTGGGACGTGGTAGGGGCCAAAGCATACGGATTTCAGGTGGCATGGCTGAACCGATTCAATAATACACCGGACCATTTGGGTTATAGAGAAGATCTCATCATTAAGGAGTTAAGCGAGCTGGTCGTAAGCAGCTAAAAAATTTCTAAAAGAGCTCAAAAATTACATTCATATAGTTTCAGCATAATCTTAACGGTATTGTATAAGTATATATACGTATTTACCATCTGTATTTATACGTATTGCGACGAAACCTAGATTGATGTTAACATTTATGGGAATTTACCTAGTAGCGCATGTGGCAGTTACGTGCTTCCGAGCGTTTCAAAGAGCCCAAAAATACCGCTACTACTATTTATCGAAAGGAGTACTTCCCTTTCCCCGATCATTTGTGAAAAGAGTGTTGCACGTGGACACGTTTATCTATGCGGCCCTGGTTAGTGTATCCTTACTTCTGTTGATCCGGGTAGTGACTTATGTCGAAAGTATGATGGCAGTTTAGACCCCCTCCACGACCATTTCCCGCTTGCTTTAGTAGGATTAAAATCTTATATTATATTCCTTCTTTTCTTCACCCAGTAAATCCTGTATTATTCAGATTTGGAAGCAAAGAAGAAATTTCTATAGACTATAAAATCTTACTATTTATGGGAGTACCACTCAGCATTTCTGTTAATGGCATCACTCACGAGAATGAGGTAGAAGGCCGAACTTTGCTGGTCCAATATCTTAGGGAAGAACTTCGACTCACCGGCACACATGTAGGATGTGATACCAGCAGTTGCGGCGCTTGTACTGTGATTATGGATGGCAAAGCCGTTAAATCATGTACTGTGCTCGCCGCCAGTGCGCATGGTGCAGAGATAACCACTATTGAAGGACTATCTCAGGACGGAGAGTTACATCCTTTGCAAGAAGGATTCAAAGAAGAACACGGCTTACAATGTGGGTTCTGCACCCCTGGAATGATTATGACGGCAATACAGTTGTTAGAAGACAATCCTCAACCTTCTGAAGCCGAAATACGGCATGGCCTGGAAGGAAATTATTGCCGTTGTACCGGGTATCACAACATTGTAAAAGCTATTTATCATGCTTCAAGGAAAAACAAGGAGGTGACCCATGGCTAACATGATTGGTAAATCGGTAAAAAGAGTCGAAGACAAAAGGTTCTTAACGGGCAAAGGAAATTACACGGACGACATAATATTACCTGGTATGACTTACGCCAGTATTGTCAGAAGTCATCATGCGCATGCGAAGATTAATAGTGTGGATACTTCAGCGGCTGCCGCGATGCCGGGGGTAGTTGCAGTATTTACTGGTGCAGATATTGTTAAAGCAGAAATTGCCGGTGTTCCTTGTGGTTGGCAAGTGGACTTTAAGAATGGCGACACGATGAAAGAACCACCGCACCCTTTGTTGGTAGCGGACAAGGTAAGATATGTAGGGGATGCAGTAGCCGTGGTAATCGCCGAAACTGCGGCTATGGCTAAAGATGCCGTGGAATTGGTAGCTGTGGATTACGATATTTTAGAAGCGGTGGTACAAGGTCCAGATGCTTTGAAAACTGATGCTGCCCTAGTGCATGAAGATGTGCCCAACAACACCTGCTATGATTGGGAGTTAGGAGATAAAGCGGCTACTGATGCGGCTATAGACGGTGCCCATCACGTCACCACTTTAGAGTTTGAAAATCAAAGAATTATTCCAAATGCCATCGAGCCACGTTCAGCCATTGGGCATTATGAGGAAGCCCTTGATAAGTACACGCTTTATACCACCTCTCAAAATCCACATTTAGTAAGACTCTTAATGTGCGCATTTGTATTGGGCTTACCCGAGCATAAAGTACGGGTAGTATCTCCTGATGTAGGTGGCGGATTTGGTAGCAAGATACCGCACTATACGGAGGAAGCCTTAGCGGTATGGTGTTCCAAACAAATTAATCGCCCTATTAAATGGACTGCGGAGCGCAACGAAAGTTTCATGACAGATACTCATGGGCGGGATCACTTTTCTAAAGCGGAAATGGGATTCGATGAAAACGGCAAGATTGTAGGATTACGAGTCAATACAGTAGCCAATTTGGGAGCCTATCTATCCACGTTTTCTACTTGTGTACCTACATACTTGCACGGTACATTACTACAAGGGCTGTATACTACACCTGCTATTCACATCGATCTTACTGCGGTATTTACGAATACTACTCCCGTAGACGCGCTAAGAGGAGCTGGTAGACCAGAGGCCACCTATTTGTTAGAGAGACTACTAGACAATGCTGCCCGGGAGTTAAATACGGATCCGGCGGAGCTAAGGTTTAAAAATTTCATACCGCCTTTTGACGGAGTAAGTCAACCAGGTTATCAAACCCAGGTGGCGCTCCAATATGATAGCGGAAACTACCATCAGGTATTAGAAAAAGCCCTGGCTATGGTAGATTATAAGGAATTTCGCAGTCAACAGGCTCAAGCGAGGGAAGAAGGTAGATTAATCGGAATTGGGTTTTCCACCTATATCGAAGCTTGCGGCATCGCGCCTTCTGCAGTGGTGGGATCACTAGGAGCCCGGGCGGGGCTTTATGAGTCAGCGCAGGTAAGGGTTCAACCCACGGGAAAAGTTAGTGTCTTTACCGGTTCGCACAGCCATGGACAAGGTCATGAGACTACTTTTGCGCAGGTGGTGGCTGATAAACTAGGCATTCCTATGGAGGACGTACAAATTGTGCATGGTGATTCCGATTCCGTAGCTTTTGGCATGGGAACCTATGGGTCCAGAAGTTTGGCTGTAGGGGGGAGTGCCATTATGAAAAGCATCGACAAGATCTTAGAAAAAGGTGCCACGATTGCCGCACATAAATTGGAAGTTGCCGAAGCAGATTTGGAGTTTGCCAACGGACAATGGACGGTCAAAGGGTCAGATCAATCCATTGGCTTCGGAGACGTGGCGTTAACGGCTTATGTTCCCCACAACTATCCTGAAGGGCTAGAACCAGGTATGGATTTCGCTAGTTTCTATGATCCTGCGAATTTCACTTATCCGTTTGGTGCACACATTGCAGTAGTGGAGGTAGATCCTGAAACGGGTAAGGTAAAATTAGAACGTTTTGTAGCTTGCGACGACGTTGGAAATGTAATTAACCCCATGATCGTGGATGGTCAACTGCATGGAGGCATAGCTCATGGCGTTGGTCAGGCTTTGTTTGAAGGGGCTATTTATGATGAAGCAGGACAATTAGTTAGCGCGTCGTTTATGGATTATACCATGCCCAG
>JAJCYK010000390.1 GCA_029262935.1 Cytophagales bacterium
TTTTACTTTCGGCTGCTGCTGCTTGTGCCGCGGTAGATGTTATCGGTATGCTAAATAAAAAACGTAAAACTATAAATGGATTAAATGTTGTAGCTGAAGGCATTCGTCGAGATGAACATCCCCGTCATTTCACAGACATCTCTTTGGCTTTTATTCTTTCTTCGCCTGACACTAACGAGGCGGATCTCGAGAAAGTGGTTGCTCTGGCCGTTGACAAATATTGTTCCGTAGCTGCTACCATTCGAGGAGTGGCAAATCTAACCTATTCCAGCCAGGTTAATCTCTAAAAGAGATCGGGTACTAACTCCCCGAGGTACGCCATGCATGCCTCAGGATCGTCTACTTTTAAGAATATGATGTCCTCATCAGTCACGGTACCGTACAGTCCCGTAACGGCAATAGGTGCAGTTAGCGTGAGTTTAAGATTGGGCGAATCCATTTCCGGTAACAGGGATAATACCTTACCTTCTTTTTTGTTAGCATTTTTTACTATTACCACCTGAGACAGGGAATTTAGGGGAATCTTGGTTTGAAAGGCCATGCCATTTCGTAAGTGCATGTGGCTTTCCTCAATAATCACTGGCCTGAAGGCCATCGCCTTCCACTGAGCCAGTATCCAAAACAAGGTGTATACACTGAGTATGGTAAATATCCAGGCCGCAGTGGTACTCCAAATTTGTATGAGCAAATGAAAAACTACCGTTTCCACAACAATTAAAAACATCAAAACTACCAACATTGTCTTGATAGGTGCTTGTTTATGGTAGGTAAAATGGTTTTCTGGGTAAGCCGGTTTTCGCCATTTAACAAAACAATAGTAAAAAATGGCCAGCTCCCAAGCCAGTAAGTTCGCAGCCAATCCCTTACCAAATACTTTTTGGGTGCTCTCGTGCACACCTGTGAGAAAATCCTTACTCTTAGACCCTGCTGCTTTATAGGTTTTAACCAGCTGATATACTCTAAAGATGACCAAAGAAAATACTCCCAACTCTATCAATGGGATGACGTAAGTCATGGCCATTTGGGCCAAATTCTGATTTCCAGCGGGTAACAGGACATTGGCTAAAAGAATACCTCCTATTAACCAGGGAACCACCGTGAGTTTACTTATTGGCTTTTTACGTATAAGGAGGAAGTACAACAATGGGGCAGTTACCATTAAGTCAAGAGTAATGCCAATGGAAAGTCCCTCGGGGTCTAGGTTAAAGACAGGGCTGAAAACCAAAACAACACTAATAAGAACCACTAACAGGGGCAGTAAGAATGCCCACCCGTAGCTGCGCAATATTGAGTAACCATCCATGATATTTAGATAATTTGGTCTATCCTAAAGTTAATCTTTTCAGTGCTGGTATTATATGCTTTGAATTATAAATAATTGCTTAATTTGGGGATATGACATGGTTAATCACATTTTTTCTTTTGGCAATTGTTTCGTCTTTTTTATGTTCTATTTGGGAAGCGGTAATACTTAGTGTCACGCCAGCCTATATCAATCGGGCCCTGCATGAAGGCAAGCCAATTGCTGAAACGTTAAAATCCTATAAGGAGGATATTGATCGGCCATTATCAGCAATTCTTACCTTAAATACCATTGCCCACACCGTTGGTGCCATCATGGTAGGTGTGCAGGCAGGTAAACTGTTCGGTTCAAATTTTATCGATGTGTTTGGTATCATGCAAGTTTCGTATGAGACCATTGTAGCTATAATAATGACCATTTCAGTATTGATACTTTCAGAAATTATTCCGAAGACCATAGGGGCAAATATGTGGCAGTCATTGGCCCCATTTACAGTAAAGTCTGTAAAGATACTGATCTTCCTGCTCAGCCCTTTGGTTTGGGTAAGTCAACTAATAACCAAATCTTTAAAGAAAGACAAAACCAGATCCGTCTTAAGTCGGGCCGACTTTACAGCAATGGCTGTAGCAGGAGCGGAAAGTGGCGCCCTGGATCATAGTGAGTCTGCTATCATACAAAACCTAATGCGCTTGGAAGTCCTAAAGGTACGAGACATTATGACGCCTCGCACGGTAATGGTAACTGCCGATGAACAGCAAGACATGGGCGAATTTTGGCAACAAAATAAACCCTTGGCCTATTCCAGAATTCCCCTCTATCGAGATCGTTCCGATCACATCGTGGGAATGATACTTAAAGATCATCTGTTGGTGGAACTAGCCGAAGACCGGCACGACGGTAAACTGCTGGATATTCGTTTGGATATTCAGCATGTAAAAGACACCGATCCCCTACCCCTACTATTGGATGCGTTGGTTAGCAACCGACAACATATCGCAATTGTAAATGACAGTTATGGAAGTGTGGTCGGTTTAGTTTCTATGGAGGATCTTTTCGAAACATTATTGGGGCTGGAGATAGTTGATGAAACTGATGCGGTGGAAGATTTACAGCGTTTGGCAAGGCAACAATGGGAGGCAAGGGCTAAAGATCGTCAGCAAAAATAAATTCGCTTGAAAATATTGGTTGGTGAGTACAACAAACTCTAAAAGACGACACAATGAAGCTGGAACAAATTTTCCAAGATCTAAGTAAAACCGATATCATTACTATTGAGCAATCCCCTGGGTTGCTTATATTTCTTCCGATGTTGTACGTTGCCTGGTCCGACAGTGTGCTGACAGCAGATGAGGTTAAGTCTATTGAAGAAAAGATTGGTAAACAAGATTGGTTAACTCCAGAAGAGAAGAAGTTTATCAGTCAGCGACTTGACCCTAAAAACCCTCCCTCTCCACGACAACTTCACGAATGGCTATCCGTAATTAAGACGGCTGCTCCACACATCCCCGGCGGTTCTCGGCAATCATTAGCAGCATTAGGTTTGGAAATTACCCGTATCTCTGATCAGTCTCAAGAAGATTGGCAAAGCGACAAAGCACAACAAGCATTAAGTGAAATCGAAGATG
>JAJCYK010000391.1 GCA_029262935.1 Cytophagales bacterium
AACGCCTATCAGGAAAAAGACAACAGAAATCGACCGCTGGCTTTCGATTTAGCCAATGATGAATTACAAACTTTAAGTCGGATCGGGGATGACTTACAACAAGCAGTAATAAGCGGGGTAGATAGTGTGGGATTCAATGAGAATCAAATTCTCTATAAAAAAGTGGATACCATTGATGCCACCGGTGCCATTCAAAGAATCCTCGTATTTTCATCGAACCCCGATAGCGCACAATTTAGAACACTGTTTTCTGATACAGGTTTTGGTAATGGGCAATACCAACAAAAGAGTACGACTGCCAATGGGAAAATCTTTGAATGGGTTGGGGTCGATGATGCGGGGATTCCTTTGGGTAACTACAACCCAGTGTCCCAAGTGCCTACACCTCAAGAGAAGCGCATGTTTACCGTGGGAGTAAGCTATGACTTAAATGAAAATGATTACATCTACTCGGAGATTGCATTCTCAGGCCTGGATTTGAATCTGTATTCAGACATTGACGATGAGGACAACCGAGGCCAAGCCATACGTGTAGGTTACATCAGCCAAGATAGGCCGCTATTTAAAGGGTATAAGTTAAATACCAAACTGAACTATGAGTTTACTTCTCAAGACTTCACGGCTATAGATCGCTTTAGATACATTGAGTTTGATAGAGATTGGAGCGCTAGTAACATGGACCTAAGCCTGAAAAATGAAGATCACATATTTACTGCGCAATTGGGGTTATTAAAAGACGTACAGCATCAAATACAATATAAATTAGTGCGCCGTAATCGCGGGTCCGTGGTTGATGGATACCAGCATCAGGTGTCAGTAAAACAGTCATTAGGGCGTTGGGCCTTTTCCTCTCAGCTCTTCAATATGGGGAATACGCAAGCAGCCCGTAAGTCCACCTGGACCCGCTTTTCAGTTGATGCCCGATACAACTCAAAATATTTAGTGCCGGGTTATCAATATCAGGTGGATAGGAATGAAATTACCACCTTGGCAAACGATTCTATTGTGGCGTCTGCCATGAATTTCCGGTCTCATAGGTTCTATTTACAAAGCAATGATACGGTCGGTTTTAGATTTATGATCGATTATGATCTTCGTGAAGACCGTTTACCCATTGGAGGCTTGTTGTTGGATAACAACCGATCTCAAACCACCCGTCTTAACTTGGCTACTGATATTGGAAAAAGTCAGCAACTGGATTTTACCTTTACCTACCGCAATTTGGAGAATTTAAGAACACCAGGTGGCACTTCCAACGATGAGACCTTGAATACCAGGTTGGACTGGCAAGGAAGTTTCTTTGATCGACATATAGTTAGCGAATTGAATTATCAAGTTGGAAATAGTAGAGAACTTCGTCGAGAGTTCATATTTTTAAATGTCCCAACTGGAGAAGGAACGCATACTTGGAGGGATGAAAATGATGACGGCATCCAGGATTTAAACGAGTTTTACTTGGCCATTAATCCTGATGAACGAAACTATGCTAAAATATTCACGCCTACCGATGAATATGTTTTGGCGTTTGCAAATACCTTTAACTACCGGTTGTTAATCGAAATGCCTAGGAATTGGAGGTCGACTATCGGGCTAAAAAAGCTTTTGAGTCGCCTATCACTTTCAACTTCCTGGAACATCCAGAATAAAATCACTGATGATCGTATTGGAGTTAGATTTTCTCCTTTTGCCAAGGCCATTCAAGATGAGGACCTCATCGCATCAAAAGAAATATTTAGAGCGACTGCTTTCTATAACCGTAGCCATGCCAAATATGGCTTTGATTTTGGTTTGCTATTATCAACAAACAAACAACTTCTTACCGAAGGTTTTGAGGCCAGAGATTTGGAAGAAACTCATATAAATTTTAGGTATAGCCTGGTGAAGCCTTTGGTTTTTCAAGTGCTGACTAATCGCAAAACACGGCAATCCAGTTCGGATTTTTTAGAAGCTAGAAATTATGTTATTCGAGATCAATCCTGGCGGCCTCAATTATCCTGGCAACCGCATACGAGATTGCGAGTCACTGCTAAGTATGGGTTTACCGAACGCGATAATATCTTTGTTGAAGGCAACGGCGAGTCAGCCACCATCAATGAATGGAGCTTGCAATTAAGACAAACAAAAATTCAAAAGAGCACACTGCAAGCTCAAGTGACCTATACGGATATTCGTTTTCAAGGAGACGAGAACACTGCCGTAGGATATGAACTGCTCCAAGCTCTTAGGCCTGGCAACAACATTCTTTGGTCTGCCAATTGGCAACTTAAAATTGCTTCGGGTTTGCAACTGCAACTAAATTATAACGGCCGTAAGTCCGCTGATAGTGATGTTGTTCATACCGGAAGAATGCAAATTAATGCCTTATTCTGATGCGTTTTTCTTATCAAAATGATATTTTATCTATCAAAATGATAATTTATTTTCCCGTCTCAAATATTTTCTATTCCCTTGAAATATTTAAGTATCAGATTATCAGTACTATAGCAATTTTTTGATCATTAACTGGGTATTTTGGCACACTTCGTGATAATATAAGGGTGAAGCTGAAAACGAAAGTTCAAAAGTTTCAATGATGTTCATTTTTTAATATGATATTTTTGGAAGCAAGGCTACTAGACAAGAGACATCATTATTTTTTAAACTCTATTTTTAACCTTTAATTAGGTTCATTTTTTTAACTAGGTTTTTCATATTTAATTTAGGTTTTGGTATCCCGACTCGGAAGGTCGGGATGCTTTTTTTTAAGCCGTTTTCTTTGCACCTTTGCCCGGGTTTTTGACCTCATCAAAAGAGCTCTTTACCAGGTTTTATGAAATTATCATTAGGGGTGCGGGAC
>JAJCYK010000392.1 GCA_029262935.1 Cytophagales bacterium
CAGTGCCAGAAGGGCAGTTTTCAAAACTTCAATCTTATTTGTCTTCATTTCGATTATTATTTTTTGGGTTGACAGTACTTTTCCCATTCCTTGGGCCATGCATCACGGACCAACTAATCAGCTTGGCAAATAAAGATACAAAAAAGGAGGTAACCGAATAGGTCACTTTTTAACAAAAAAAAAAGCTAACTAAATGAAATCAAAAGAAATTAACTCCTTGATTATCATAAAATTAGCTATTAACCGATATCAAATGATATGCGGTTTGTCGGGATGACTGGATTCGAACCAGCGGCCCCCACGTCCCTAACGTGGTGCGCTAACCGGGCTGCGCCACATCCCGTTCCTATCGATCAATATCGAAACAGGCCACAATATTACAAATAAATTCATCTATGTCTTAATCTTTTTAGCATTTTAGCATATGTAAGAGTATGCCGTATTCTTTGCAACTTTTTATGTTTGGTTTAATTATTTTTACTGATAAATGATGCGATAAACATGCACGGTAGTTGGCGACGTTGGCTTTTGGTTTTAATCTTTCTTTTGATGGCATCTCCAACTTTCGGAGACCGCATTGCGAAAGCCATTCGAGCATTGCAAAAAGGCAAATACCAACAAGTGGAACATTTGGTTTCAAAATCATTGGAGAAAAACCAAATCAACGCTGGAGCCCATTATGTATTGGCTTTACTTTATTTTGACACCACATATCAGAGGTACCATTTAGATTCCTCCCACTATTTTATAGAACTAGCTCTAAGCCAGGAGCAACTCTCTGATAGCATTGACAGTTGGCCTTTATCAAAAACCCCTTTAACACGGACTACTTTATTACTACAAAAACACCGGGTAGACAGCGTCGCTTTCCAACGGGCAATGGCCCAAAATACAGTGCCTAAGCTACAGCACTTTTTGGATGTCTATACCACCGCACCTCAGTACAACAGTGCCTTGCAACATAGGAATGAGCTGGCATTTGGTTTAGCAGCTGATAAACACACTTATGAAGCATACCATTGGTTTATGAACAAGTTTCCGAATGCAGTGCAATTTAAGGAAGCTGAAAGCCGGTATCACTTGCTGCTCTTCCAGAGCATGACGCAAGGTGGCAAACAACAAGACTATGTGGAATTCATTGAGAAGAATCCCTCAAGTCCTTATCGGCCCAGAGCCGAAGTTCAAATATTCGAACTACAAACCTTGGATCACAACCCTAAGAGTTACTTGAAATTTCTTCAGGACTATCCAAAAAGTCTACCAGCCAGAAAAGCGGAAGCAATCTTGTATCATCTTGATAGCAATCTGGAGATTAGTACCGGCTGGCAAAGCGACTCCATAGCAAATATTGCCGAACTTGACTCCAGCCCTTGGACGGTATTTTACCAAAATGGGCGTTATGGTTTTATGAATCAAAGAGGCGAAATTAGAATTGCTGCGAAATATGATTCGATACCTGAGCAGCTTCTTTGCAAGCCCCTAAACAATAACATCTTCCAATCATATGATAGCGGACGTTGGAAGATTGTGGCACGTGATGAATCCATCTGTTGGGATCAGCGCTATGATGAATTCCAAGATTTAGGAAACGGTTATTTACAGATATCTCTAAATAACAAGTTGGGCGTGATTCACAAAGGTGGGTGGTCGGTACTGCCGGTAGCATACGATGATATTAAAGTCTTAGAACCGGGATTTTTAGCATTTAAAGAAGGTGCTTTATGGGGTGTGGCTAGCATGACCGGCAGAATGATCCTTACACCATCCCTTACGGAAATTGACTCAGAAGGGGCCTTTCTGGCCCTGAGAAAAGACCGATGGGCTCTCTTGAACAACCATCACATGATAGATTGGTATCGCACTACTTCCCAATCTTTACCATTTCAATACGACGATTGGGAGGTGATCAGTCCGGGCCATTTGTTAGTTATTTCGGAAGACAAAGAAGGGGTTTTAAATGAAAACCTGCAAATTGAGGTGCCTTTATCAAAGCATCGTATCTATGAAGTCGACAGCCTTAGCTGGTGTGCCAAAACTTCTCATGGCACCGTGCGTTTTTATGGAAAGAATTTATTGGGCATTCCCCCGGATCGATACGAAAATTTCCTGGCAACTGATCAATTTATTTGCTTAGAACGCTCCTCTAAGTGGGAGTTATGGGATCGTAATAAGATTACCCCATACAATGAAATCCTATACGATTCAGTTTCTAAATTAGGGAATCAATTAGTATTGTTGAGAGAAGCGGATTTGACGACGGTGTTGTTTCCCAATGGAGCTACTATTGCTATTGGACCTCGACAAAAACTAAGATTTATTCGAGGTGCTGATCAACTGTCAGCGTTTCTTCAGGTTTCCACCAATGGCGGGTTACGGGAAGTGTATGATCTTAACGGTAATAGAATATATCGCACCTGGTACTTTGACATGCGTCCGCTTACAAAGGACTTACTGATCATTGAAAAAAACCACCAAAAAGTAGTTATTGAAATAAAAGGAAAAACATTTATAAAATAACTGTATGAAAATAT
>JAJCYK010000393.1 GCA_029262935.1 Cytophagales bacterium
GGTGGCATCAATGATCTCCTGGCGTGCTTGCTCCAATTGGGCTGGCTTGCGGGCACTCATGATTATTTCTGCACCCTGCTCTGCTAAGGCCAAACACGTGTACTTTCCAATGCCCACATTGGCACCGGTTACTAAGCATATTTTATCCTTCATCATTTGATCAGTGAAAGATCTAAAGGTAAATTAATCCCTAATATACTTTCCTATTAACGCATAATTCTTTATCCTTAATCATGATTTTTCCTATAGGCGACACTCAAGTAAAAGGTGGCTATTTCCCATATATTTGTTATGCTTTTCTAGGTTTAAATGTATTGGTATTCTTGTACGAATGGCAATTACAATTGCAATCCGAAGCGGAGTTTGGAGCTTTTTTAACCACTTATGGAACCATACCCCAGGAAATACTTCGTGGGGAAGATTATGGCACCTTACTTAGTAGTATGTTTCTTCATGGGGGTTGGATGCATTTGATTGGCAATATGCTGTTTCTTTGGGTCTTTGCAGATAACATAGAAGCAACTATAGGAAACATACCCTTTACCCTCTTTTACCTAGGAGGCGGATTAGCCGCTTCTGCTGCCCACATAGTTTTTAATATGGATAGTGCTATACCAACGGTGGGAGCCAGTGGCGCTATATCCGCAGTATTAGGTGCCTATCTGGTGATGTTTCCCAGATCCCAGATTAAAGTACTGGTGATCGTTTTTTTCCGTAGCTTCAATATGGCGGCCATATTTTTTCTGGGATTGTGGATTGTACAACAGTTAATTTCCGGATTTGGAAGTTTGGGTGCAGCTGGTGAAAGTTCAGGAGTAGCGTGGTGGGCGCACATTGGAGGCTTCGCATTTGGGGTCATTGCAGGGTTTTTCTTCAAATCCAAAGTAAGGCAACCCGTTCAGGACTACCGTAGATAAAAAATTTAAGCTAATTTTGGGAACACACTTTTTAAATAACCGAAACCATGAAAAATTTCAGTTTAGGCCTATTCACACTTTTTTTACTTTTAACTGCGTGTGATAGTTACCATCTTGACCGCATGCCCGTTTTAGAGGATTACGGTAACGCAGACCTAAAGGCTATCAACATTGCCACTCAAAAGTATCCTCGTACTTCTACCAATTTTTATAAAAAAGGCTTAATCCTATGGAATTTAGGTCATCGGAAAGAAGCTTTGCAAAGCATCTCCAGAGCCGTTAAAATGAATGAAGGAGTGGGTGAATATCATTTGTTCCTCGCTCAAACCTATGTGGAAAACGATTCTATGGTAGCCGCATTTGACGCAGCCAAAAAAGCAGAATCCTTAGGCCTCGATACCTTGGCGCTAAACGTTTTGTTAGCCGATCTATACTTACAGGACAAAAAAGCAGAAAACGCTTTAACCAACATTGACAACGCACTAACCAAGGATGATGCCAACGCGGAAAATCATCTAAGGAGAGGAAAAATTCTATTGGCCATGGCCAAACCTAGTGACGCGGAACAAAGTTTACTTAAGAGTTTATCCTTAGATAAGGAAAATACAGAAGCGTCAAAAGCCTTGGCCGACATCTATTTACATAGAAATGATTTCGAGAATGCTTTGGTATATATAAACCAAAATTTGTCCAAGACTCCTAAGGACAATGACTTTCTCTATAAAAAAGCCGTAGCCTTAAGTAACACCGGACAAGCAACAGAGGCCATTGGGCTATTCCGTCAAGTGGTGGTTCAAAATGACTCATATGCCTCCGCCTTTAGTCAATTAGGAACAGTCTATTACCAAAAAAGACGTTTGGATTCTGCACGGTATTTTGCAAATCGCGCCCTTAAATTAGAGGGCAAAGACATTGATGCTATGTTGACCTTAGCCCGCGTGGCAGATCGTAAAAAAGGATATTGGGTGGCTCTAAAACACTATGAAGATATCTTGGCAATAGACTCTACCCATGTACCTACCGTAGAAGAACACAAAAAGTTAAAAGGTAAAATCGCATGGTTAAACTTCTTAAGCAAAAACAAAGCGGCAGAGTAACTATCTGGGCTTATCAACCGGTTCCATAAATAAATAGACAATGGCTATTAAAGCCATTAGCCCAGCCATAGAGAAGGCGTATACAAAACGATGCGCTTCATTATTATAGATGGCTGCAGAAACTAACGCACCCAAACCGATACCAATTTCCAAAGCAATATACATCGTGGCCATGCCCCTGCCCCGATGGTTTTCATCGCTAAGATCAATGGTCCAAGCGAAAATAGTGGGAGAGGAAATTCCACTGGTGAGACCAAATAATACGGCCACCGCAAAAAAGTACAAATGCGATGTGGCAAAACCCAACAAAAACATGGAAATGGCTATTCCAACTACGGCAATTCTTAGAATGATGACCCGGCCGAATTTGTCAGAGGCCCGTCCGGCTACTAACCGGATAAACAAAGCTGCGATGGTAAAAACAGTAAAAAAATCACCGCGACTAGCTGTTTTCAAATGATCGCTAAAGTCAGGTATAATGGTCAAGATAGACCCGAAAGAAACCCCAGTCAGTAACATAACCAAGGAGGGTGACAGCACTCTGGGCTCATAGATATCAGTAGCTTTTACTTTAAGCAGAGCCCAATGAAAACGTTGTGGTTGGCTGATGGTTTCCTTCATTCCCACTACTACCAAAACGGATACTAGTGCAAAGACTGAAGAAATATAAAACATCACTTCCACCGAGGTCCATGCCGCTACCCTTGGTCCAAACCCTTGACCCACCGCAAAACCCAAGCTGACAAAAAAGCCTAAGTATCCCATAGCCTCTCCTCTCTTAGAATACGGGATGATGTCGCTGACATATGCAGCAATCCCAGTAGGCTGAAAACCTGTGGAAAAACCGTGAATCAATCTAATGAAAAACAAACCCCATATGGTGGCGAAGACAGGATAAAGGAATCCACAAACCACGCATACAACTGAGCCGAAAATCATCACCGGAAGTCGTCCCACCGTGTCTGCTAATTTCCCGCTAAAGGGCCGAGAAATTCCTGCAGTTAAGGTAAAAAGAGCGATAATAAGTCCTTTGTATTGAGCCCCTCCCAAGCTGGTTAAATACCCAGGCAATTCTGGGATGATCATGTTAAAGCTAGCAAAGAAGAGGAAAGTGCTTAAGCAGAGCAGCCAGAATTGTAAACCATATACTCGCTCTTTCTTAGCATGGGTAAAAGACATGTGGCCAAAGGTAATTAAAGCTCCTCGATAAGCGTTGGAATGGCCTTATAAATTTGAAATTGAATACAAATCAATTATATTCTAAATCAATTAAACGTTACCAAAAATGTTAAGAAGATCATTTGTTACTCGTAGTGCTTTGATGGGAACCGGAATGTTATTGGCCAACCAGTCCCTGAACGCCATACCTCCACAGGAAAGCCCGCCGAATTTCAAATTAAAATACGCCCCTCATTTTGGTATGTTTAAGCACCATGCAGGAGACGATATATTTGATCAGCTAAGGTTTATGCATCAATCCGGATTTACGGCGTTAGAAGACAATGGCTTAATGAAACGTTCTGTGGAAGATCAAGAGCTATTGGGAGCGACCCTAAAGGAGCTTAACATGGAGATGGGCGTTTTCGTAATAGATGGAGGTGATAATTGGAAAACATCCCTTACCACAGGCAAGGCTGAATTTGTAGGTAAGTTTGTAAAAGCTTGTGAAGAAGCAGTTCACGTAGCAGCACGAGTAAATGCTAAATGGATGACGGTGGTCCCAGGATTCTACGACAGATCCTTACCCTTAGGCCTTCAAACCAGCCACGTGATAGAAGCTTTGCGTCTAGGGGCAGAAGTACTTGAACCGCATAACCTTACAATGGTTTTAGAACCCTTAAGTGATACTCCTGAATTGTTTCTCAGGTATGCACATCAAACGTATATGATTTGTACTGCGGTAAACAGTCCTGCTTGCAAAATATTATACGATGTGTACCACATGCAAAAAAATGAAGGACATCTCATTCCGAATATCGACAGGTGCTGGGATCACATTGCTTATTTTCAAGTTGGCGACAACCCTGGACGAAAAGAACCAACTACTGGAGAGATAAATTACCAAAACATTTTCAAGCATATTCATACTAAAGGTTACCAGGGAATCGTAGGTATGGAACACGGCAATGCCGGCTCGGGTAAAGAAGGGGAGTTGGCTGTAATCGAAGCTTACAGGGTTTCAGACGACTTTTAGTGTCAAAAAAAATGAAAAAGAATAGTTATTATGTCTGATAAATCCTAACATTGTAGACCTCGAGCACGCCTATTTATTAATCTATTTAATATGATTCAAAAACCATTGACCTATGAGCAAGTCATAGCCATGGACCTACCAAATATCATCGCCTATGCTGGGCCGATAATGATAGGTTTAGTAGTGGTGGAATGGTACATCAGCATGCGAAAAAATCGTAATTTCTACGATGGAAAAGATACCGTGGCCGCCACTGCCGTGGGGATCATAAACGTTATGTTAGGGGCATTATTAAAGATAGTTACCTTCGGCATTGTGCTTTTCGTATACAATCGAGTGCCCTGGAGTATTCCGCATACGTGGTGGGCCTATCCCATATGCCTCATTTGGATTGATTTCTGGAGGTACGTTGCTCACAAAGTGGCTCATGAAAATCGGTTTTGGTGGGCTACACATGTAACACACCACAGTTCACCTAAATACAATCTATCCGTATCTTTTCGTTTAGGCTGGACCCAATACATTAAGATCATTTTTTTCCTACCTGTAATAATAACAGGATTTGATCCTATTGTTTTCTTTATATGTCATCAAATTGAGGTGCTTTATCAGTTCTGGATACATACCGAATACATTAAAAAATTGCCACGACCCATAGAGTACATTTTCACTACCCCCTCCCATCACCGGGTACATCATGCCACTAACGATAGGTACATTGATAAGAACTATGGCTCAACTTTTATAATTTGGGATCGCATGTTTGGGACCTTTCAGCCTGAAGAAGAAACCCCGGTTTACGGAATTACTAAAGAAATTGAAAAACCATATAGTCCGATATACTTGTGTTTCCATGAGTGGGCCGATCTGGTACGCGATGTAATAAAAGCTAAAGGGTACAAAGAAAAGCTACGAGTAACCTTCGGTCCGCCCCGCGGCGAGGTTAATAAATAATCCCCTAAACTTCGGGTTTCTAGAAGTTACCACTAAACATATTTTTTCAAACGATAATTTGTGTCTATTTTAATAGTCCAAATATTTATCCAACTAAAAACATTGTATTATGTCTTGTATAGAAAATGCCCGTGAGTTGCAACAAATGTTAGGACAAGGACAGTCCCTAGAAGCTTTTGAAAAATTTTACCATGACGATGTTACCGTAACGGAAGTAGCAAGTGGAGAGGTACGTAAGGGGAAAGATGCCCAACGACAAGCCATCCAACAATGGTTTGGCATGGTGAAAGAATTTCACGGGGGTGGTTGTGATTCAATTTGTTCCGATGAAGAGCACAATGTCTCCACGGCCGAAACCTGGATGGATATAGAATTTCAGGGTGGCAACAGGGTAAAGATGTCAGAAGTAGCTGTGCAGAAATGGCAAGATGGACAGATCATCGATGAAAAATTCTATTACCACATGCCTAGCCAGGGTTAGTTCCTTATTCGTCGAAGGATTCTATGGGTTCATCTAAATTACATTGACCCGCCTCTTCTATAACTCTATATTTGTTATGAAGAGTCCGGCGGACTTTTCACCATAGCTGGTTGAGAAGTGCTCAGGGAGTTTCTCCCTGAGCCTTCATCTTTTATAGGCTTTATGTTTTTACCTCAGTTTTTTGGATCAACAATCCGGTGCCCTTCTGAATCTGGATTGG
>JAJCYK010000394.1 GCA_029262935.1 Cytophagales bacterium
ATAATGTCTGGACTTTTGCGATAGTCTCTGGAGTACATATAGAGGCTTTAATCACTTCAGGATTAAATTCCTGTTGAATTTCACCGGCCTGGCTAATACGTCTTACGATTATGGGCCTCACCATACGGCCTTGGTTAGCTACAGCATTGTACAATGTTAATGTATGAAGAGGCGTTAATTCCAACTCATACCCTATGGACATCCAAGGCAAACTAACGCCGCTCCAAGTGGGATCGCTGGGTGTTTTAATATAGGGTGCTCCGGCGCCTTTCATTTGGAACCCCAAGGGATCAGATAACCCCATGTTGCTTAAATACTCCGTAAATTTTTCGGGCTTTAGTCCGAAATGTTGGTTGATTAAACGGCTTATCCCTATGTTGGAAGATTTGGAAAAAGCTTGGCCAACAGATATGGTGCCGTAACCTCCCGGTTTATGATCACGCATTTTCTTATCATAAAACTCAAAAGAGCCTTTGCCCGTTTCTATGCTATCGGATAACTTTATTTGCGAATCCTCCAACAAGGCAATCATGGAAGCCAGCTTGAAAGTACTACCGGGTTCGGTAAGACCCTGTTCTCCTACCGCGTAATTGTAAAGTTCCCAATAATTCCCTTTTTGATTCTTACTCAAATTAGAAATGGCCTTAATGTATCCCGTCTCCACCTCCATAACCACCACACATCCGTAATTAGCATCGTGCTGTTTCAGAGCTCTCAATAAAGCACTTTCAGCAACATCTTGCAGGTTTATGTCGATGGTAGTCTCGATATCCATCCCTTCCACAGCTTTTACCTCCGTACCGTCATACATGGGTATCCAACTCCCTCCAGCCATTTTTCGAAACAAAGCTCTGCCATGAGTGCCTGCCAGCACCTCATTGAAACTATACTCTAATCCGGCGCCATTATTGTTTTCATTAATAAACCCTATCGTTCTCGTTCCTAAGTGAGAAAAAGGCTTGAACCTCATGTCAACTTTTTCGAAAATGGCACCCCCTCCTATGCGGCCATTTCTAAAAATCGGCCACGTTTGCATCTTTTTTTTATCATGGTAATTGACTCGTTTGTTGTTCAATACCAAATATCTTCGGTCAGCGCTGCGGGCTTTCTGGATTTTGCGTTTGTAGTATTCACTCCCACGGTCTCCAAAATAAGAGGCCAATAAATAGGACAGGGAATCTAAACCATTCTTAAAAATAGGTTCATCCACTATGGAAGGATCAAAAGCCACTCGATAAAAAGGTAAAGACGTAGCCATTAAACTTCCATTATCCGAGTAAATACTACCACGAGTCGCTTTAATCTGATGGTATTCCAGGTCGATTTCCTCGGCCATCGCCGACCATTTCTTTCCTTGAGAAATTTGAATTTGGCCAATACGGACAATGATCGCAACTGCAAACAATGAGGCCATCAAAAAGGCCACACGCACACGCAATAATATGGATCTCTTTACATTCACTCCTCTACTTCTATTTTAATGGGTGGTTCTGAGCTTTCTTGAAGCCCCAACTCTTTCACTTTCAATGATACCTCCGACTGCTTGCTGTCAAACATATAATCAGCCTTCAGCGTATGGTAGTCTGCATGAAGGTCCTCTACTTGTCTTTGTACTTTGTCCATACGCCTTATGGTACTTTCAGCGTAATGACCATTTCCGATATAAAGGATGCCCAAAGCCACTATAAATAACCCATGAGGTAAATAGTCCGTGGAGATGCGTTGAATGGAAAACTCATCCACTTTCAACCACCCCTCAAAGACACAGAAGAATGAGGCCCAGGAAGACTTCTTCTGTCGCTTTACTTTATAAGTGTTTAGTTTCTTTGCCATGCTATTCGCTCTGCTATTCTCAATTTTGCACTTCTAGCGCGCGGGTTTGATGCTAACTCCTGATCCGATGCTACTATTGGTTTTCTTACCACCGGTTTAAAGGGCCTTAACAAATTGCCATAAAAGTCTTTTTGTTCATCTCCTCTCGTGTTTCCTTTGTTAATGAAATTTTTCACCATCCTGTCTTCTAAAGAATGGTAGCTAATGACCACCAGTCGTCCGCCCTCTTTTATTAGCAGTTCACTTTGAACCAGTAAGTCCTCCAAAGCCCCCATCTCATCATTCGCCTCAATCCTTAAGGCTTGAAAAACCTGAGCCATGTATTTGTTTTCTCTATTTCTGGGAGCCAGCGGCTTCAGCACCTGTTTCAGTTGTTCTATGGTATCGATAGGCTGTTGGCCTCGGGCAACTACCAAAGCAGCTGCCAAGGTCTTGGCATTTCTTACCTCTCCGTACTTTCCTAAAACTCGGTGTAAAGCTGTTTCATCGTATGAGTTGATGATCTTTCTGGCAGTTAGCGCGGTGCGTTGATCCATCCTCATATCCAACTCTGCTTCATAACGAGTAGAGAACCCACGCTCTGGAATATCAATTTGATGTGATGATATTCCCAGATCGGCTAAGATACCGTCTACATTATTAACCCCGTTTAGTCGTAAATATTTTTTCATATACCTAAAATTGACAGGTATAAGCGAGAATGATTCCTCATCAAATGATTCCGCATTGCCCTGCGCATCCAGATCTTGGTCAAAGCCAAAGAGTCGACCACCCGATAGATGCTTAAGAATTTCCTGGGCATGACCACCTCCACCAAAAGTGGCGTCGACATAAATGCCCTGAGGGTTGATCGACAACCCTGCAACGCTTTCCGATAACAACACGGGTTCATGATATGGCATACTTCCCAGTTTTTGAACCTTTACTTCTGATACCTACAATTGATAACTTGTAGTGCATTGTTACTACAACCGCCGCTGTCCAAGCTGCTCCCTGGGAGTCGATCTTGTAAAGCAAAACAGGTTGGTAACCGATCATAACTATTCGTCTAAATACTTCTGAGCCAATCTGGAAAACTCCGATTGGTCTTTAATAAGGTGTTCTTCGTAAAGTAGGGGATTCCAGATCTCCACGCGATTGCCCATGCCAACTACTATCACCTCTTTTTCAAGCTGAGAGTACCTGATCATGGGCTTTGGGATTAAAAATCGACCCATAGAATCCAGTTCTACGGGAGCGTTCCCTCTGAAAAAATTTCGCTGGAGCATTCTAAATTCTTCATTAAACTCGTTCAACCCGGCAATCTTGTTGTAAATCTTCTTGTATTCAAGCATTGGATACAAGACCAAACAAGGTTCAAAACCCCTGCGTAGCATCAGCTCTTTACTGTTGCTCTCAGGTAGCAGTACCTTTATTTTGGCAGGTAATACCAAGCGCCCTTTGGCGTCCAATTTACATTCATATTCACTGGAGAAGAATGCCATACTTATCCAAACAATCCTTAGCTCAAAACAAATGTAAAAAAATAATCGGCATTTTCTACCACGAATTGACATTTTTTACCACGAAAATCTCAGTTGGCTAAAAATGCGTAATATTACTGGTCAATATGGCAAAATATAGGCCTCTGACACATTAATTATGGGATCTCAATTTCCACATATACTCTCTTAATAAGGATAAATCAGCCCTTTGACACCAATTTAACAGCCTGGGCTTTAATCGGTGGAAAGAAGTGGGAGTCAATTTAATAAATACGCTTGAAAACCGTAAGTAAATACTTAGTATCTTTGATTCATGAGTCGAAATGCAACGGTTTGGCGGACATTACTGGTGCTGATATTACTACCACTATTGTTCCAATGTGGATTCAAAAGTGATTTGGGAGATGATCTTAAATTGGGAATCTGGAGGGGTACTTTGGAAATTCAGGGACACACCCTTCCCTTTAACTTTGAAATAACCCAAAAGGAACCTAGAAATTATTTGATAACTTTCATCAATGGTGAAGAACGTATCCCCATCGATGAAGTGCGGGTCCTGGGCGACTCTCTAGTCATCATTATGAATATTTTTGATTCACAAATAAAAGCAAGAATCAACAAGAATACACTGACTGGTACTTGGTGCAAAATGTATACACCCGGATATGTTGTGCCTTTCCAAGCAATTCATGGAGATTCCAGCAGGTTTCAATCCAATACTACCACCAGTACCACACTAGACCTTTCTGGGAAATGGCGTGTTAATTTTTCTGACGACAGTTTAGATGCTGTGGGAATATTCAATCAAACTGGAGAAGCCGTGCTAGGCACCTTTCTAACAAGCAAAGGAGACTACCGCTATTTGGAAGGAAGCGTCATAAACGACAGCTTATACCTAAGTACATTCGACGGCGAACATGCTTTTTTGTTTCGTGCTGTTTCCAGGCCCGATAACTCATTAAGGGGAACCTTTCGTTCTGGACCCACCTGGCTGGAGTCCTGGACCGCTGTTAAAGACAGTACCGCCGCTTTGTCTGATCCAGACAGCCTCACCTTTCTTAAACCGGGATACAGTAAGCTTCGGTTTTCCTTTCCCGATTTAAATGGAAAGACAGTTTCACTTAGTGACTCTAAGTATCAAAATAAGGTGGTCATTGTGCAAATCTTTGGCACCTGGTGTCCAAACTGTCTGGATGAAACCAAGTTTTTGGCGGAATGGTATGAACATCATCAAAATTTGCCGGTAGAAATCATAGGACTGGCTTACGAAAGGTTAGACGACTACTCCTATGCTAAAAACCGTTTAAACAAAATGATAAATAAGCTGGACGTGAAATACGACTTCCTAGTGGCAGGTACCTCGGACAAAGTGCAAGCAGCAGAAACTTTACCCATGCTTAACCATATCATGTCCTTTCCTACTACTATTTACATAGATCATAAAGGTGTGATTAGGCGTATTCATACGGGCTTCACTGGGCCCGGAACAGGAGTTTATTATCAACAATTCGTGGAAGACTATGAACTCTT
>JAJCYK010000395.1 GCA_029262935.1 Cytophagales bacterium
GAGGTGCTAAACCCCAGGAGGTTACAAGGATACCCTGGCACGTCTCAACGGATTGGGCTTGGACCGATCCAAAGTACACTTTGGCCATACCGGGCAAAATTGATAGCATAGAATATCTGGAAATAGATCCTAGTAGACGTATGGCCGATGTGCTCTTTGAAAACAATAGCATGGATGTGCAGGAATACCTTAAGAAAAAGAACCCGTAGTCTCTTTACCGAAACTGAAAATCCTATAAAAGTATGACCTTCGCACAAGCAGAGAAACGTGTGAACGAATTGATTGAAAAGATCAACTACCACAACGATCTTTACTATCTAAAAGACCAATCTGAAATTTCAGATCTCGAATTTGATGGTTTGCTGGTTGAACTTATCAACTTGGAGCAAGCGTATCCTCAGTTAAAACAGGACTTTTCTCCTACTCAGCGCGTTGGTGGTGCGGTAACCAAGAATTTCCCGAATGTCGTGCACAAATATGCAATGCTGTCGTTGGGCAACACGTATTCCCATGAAGAGCTTGAGGAATTTGACAAACGGGTTAAAAAACTTTTAGAACGTGATGACTATCAATATTTTTGTGAGTTAAAATTCGATGGTGTAGCACTAAGCGTCACGTACGAAAATGGCGTTCTAAAACAGGCTGTAACAAGAGGAGATGGCACCAAAGGGGACGAAATAACTGCCAATGCCCGTACCATACGGACACTGCCTTTAAAAATAAAAAGTGAATCCCTACCTGCGCTTTTTGAAGTTAGGGGTGAAGTATTCATGCCAAATAACGTATTTCATGAACTTAACAAATCCAGGGAATCACAGGGTGAGGCTTTACTTGCAAACCCCAGGAACACCGCATCAGGAACGCTGAAGATGCAAGACTCTGCGGTAGTGGCTGACAGAAAACTGGACTGTTACATATACTCGCTATTAGGAGAAGAATTAAACAGTACCTCCCAAAGTACCGCGATGCTAGGTTTAGAAAAATGGGGATTTAATGTCTCACCTACCTATCGTAAGTGTGCGAATATTCAGGAAGTATTCGAATACATAGCCTACTGGGAAACCCGAAGATTTGAATTGCCTTTGGAAACTGACGGCATCGTAGTCAAAGTCGACAACTTAGATGATCAACAAATATTGGGCTTTACCGCTAAAAGCCCTCGCTGGGCCATTGCTTTCAAATATCAATCCGAAAACAAACCGACACTCCTTAAAGAAATTACCTATCAGGTAGGACGTACCGGCGCGATTACCCCCGTGGCCAATTTGGAGCCCGTTTTACTGGCCGGCACTACCGTAAAAAGAGCCTCGTTGCACAATGCCAATGAAATTGAACGACTTGGGTTATGCGAAGGGGATACGGTATTTATTGAAAAAGGTGGTGAAATCATTCCCAAAGTAACAGGAGTAGATCTGGCTAAGAGAGATCCTAAAAGTCAACCGGTTATATTTGTAAAGCTATGCCCGGAATGCCAAACTACTTTGGAAAGAAAAGATGGCGAAGCGGTACACTATTGTCCCAATAGCAAAGGATGTCCGCCTCAAATAAAAGGTCGCATTCAACATTTTATTCATAGAAATGCTCTGGATATTGACAGCTTGGGGGGGCGCACCATTGAACAGTTATTCGACTCAGGTTTGGTTCTGACTCCTGCAGATCTTTATCGATTAACCTATGAAGACATCTCAAATTTAGAGGGATTCAAGGATTTATCCACTCGCAATTTGTTGACTGGGATAGAGAATTCCAAAAAAGCCCCTTTCGAAAAAGTCCTGTTTGCCTTAGGCATCAGATATGTAGGTCGTACCGTTGCGGAGAAGTTGGCCCAGCATTTTTTGACCATAGAACGTATCGCTACTGCGACTTACGAGGAGTTAATTGAAGCTCCTGAAATTGGTGAGCGTATCGCGCAATCCGTATTAGATTTCTTTGAAGAGGAGGACAATAAAGCATTGATAGCGCAATTAAAAGAAGCTGGACTATGTTTTGAAGTAAAGCAAGAAGCTGTAAATTTGATTAGTAATGAATTGGATGGCCAATCGTTCTTGGTCTCTGGAGTATTTCAAAACTTTAGCAGAGAAGACTTAAAGTCCACCATAAAGGAGCACGGAGGTAAATTGGTTAGCAGCATCAGTGGTAAGCTTGACTATCTAATAGCGGGTGATAAGATGGGACCAGCGAAACTTGAAAAGGCCCAAAACCTTAATGTAACCATTATTTCAGAGCTTGAATTTCTAGATATGATCGGTAGAAAATGACCGTAATCAATAAAAAGTTATTAGAAAATCGGACCCATAAATTGGCCGAAGAAAATAGTACTCTCAGACATACTGTGGGGTATCAAGAAGCCGATCATGTGGGTATTCTTTTTTCTCAGGTGGACAGACCAAAATATGCAGCGGTCAGGAACCTGGCCAAGCAGCTTAAGAAAGACGGTAAAAAAGTTGATGTTTTATGCTACCTAAGCAAAAATGGCGAAAACTATGATTTTCTATATAACTACATAACAAGCAAGGATGTATCTCTTTGGGGAAAAATGCATTCCGACGCGGCCATCACTTTTGCCCAACAACCTTTTGACTATCTGTTTTACTTGGACCTAAAGAGTAACATTTATTTAGAAAACATCTTGGCTATGAGCCAAGCTAAATGTCGTATTGGGTTCTATCAAAAGCAAGGTGATGATATTTTAGAGCTTATGCTTAGTGTCAAGAAGGACCCGGTTATGAGCGAAGTAATTGAGCAAATATTCTTCTACACTCAAAAATTAGGTTCCAATGGTAAGTAATACATTTCGAGGAACTGGTGTGGCTTTGGTAACCCCATTGAATGATAAATTAGAGTTTGATTATCAAGGGTTAGCACGGGTATTGACACATACGTCAAAATTGGATTATTGGGTGATTAATGGTACGACCGGAGAATCTCCCACAATAAAAGTTAGTGAACGAAAAGCAATCTTAGAATTTATTGGAAATAACAACCCAAATCGGCTTCCAATCATGTATGGAATGGGAGGGAATAATACCCAAAGAGTGCTGCATCAAATAGAAAATACTGATTTTACCAATATTCAGGCAATTTTATCAGTTTGCCCATATTATAATAAACCAACCCAAGAAGGAATTTTTCAGCATTATAAAAAAATAGCAGAACAGTCCCCAGTACCAGTGGTACTTTATAACGTACCGGGACGTACTGCAATTAACATACAAGCAGCTACCACTTTACGTTTGGCCGAGCACCCCAATATCATTGGGATTAAGGAAGCCACCGATGACTTAAGCCAAATCAAAGAAATTGCTAGCCACAAACCTGAAGGGTTTTTATTGACCTCAGGAGATGATATGAACACCAAAGCGTTGATGGAATTAGGTGGTGAGGGCGTAATCTCAGTGATGGCCAACGCCTTTCCTTACCAAATGAAACAACTAGTGGATTTTTGTTTTAATCACCAATGGATTGAGGCTCAAGGAGTACTTGAAGTATTACTTCCTATAAATCCTCTTATGTATAAGGAAAGCAATCCAGTAGGAGTTAAGAAAATGCTTGAATTATTGGGCATATGCGAAGGTCATGTCCGACTTCCACTGGTACATGCCACCGATTCATTATCCCATGAGTTGTCCCAAGCTTTAGAAGAATTACTAGAGCAAAAAAAAAGTGACTAAAAAGTCACTTTTATTCCTTAATAGGCTGGTTTAATTTAGTCGTCGTTCTTCATAGATTGTACCTCTACTCGAACTTCTTGGCATAAGTTCTTTAGCTCTTGCATGCCTTTGCGAACTCTAGTCCCTGCTGCTTGATTGCTCTTGTCATAGAACTTTTCGAAATCCCCTTCTAAAGACGCGACTAGACCCCTTACTTGATCAAATCTTTTCATTTTAAAAAATTTTAGTTGTTGATAAAATTTGTATTTGTTTCTGAGGCAATATAACTAAAATGTTTAATAAACAATACTCTAGGGCCGTTTTTTAAGGTTTTTAGCCATCAAAATGAGTGGCCATTTCTGACAACTTATAGGCCCCTTTGTCGAGTCTTTGTTTTATCGCCTCAAATGCTGACAGGGTTTCTTCAACATCTTCCAAGCTATGGGATGCCGTAGGAATAAGGCGCATCATAATGATGTCTTTTGGCACCACTGGATAGATCACAACCGAACAGAAAATATTGTAATTTTCCCTGAGGTCTCTAGTCATGACCGCGGCTTCCCCTATCGAGCCACTTACGATTACAGGGGTTACACAAGCTTGGGTAGTCCCTATATTAAACCCTTTAGATTTTAACCCGTCTTGCAAAGCATTTACCACGGTCCAAAGTTTCTCTTTGTGCTGTGGCTCGGTGCGTAAAATTTCCAATCGTTTCATGGCACCAATTACAAAAGGCATAGGCAATGTTTTGGCAAAGATCTGCGAGCGGGTGTTGTATTTCAAGAAATCTATAATGTCGCTGTTGCCTCCCACGAAAGCTCCTATGGCTGCCATTGATTTGGCAAAAGTTGAGAAATAGAGATCAATTCCATCCTGTACTCCTTGTTCTTCTCCAGCTCCTGCACCAGTTGCTCCTAATGTTCCAAACCCATGGGCATCGTCCACTAGCAGCCTAAATTGAAATTTTTCTTTTAGTGCTACAATTTCCTTTAATCTTCCCTGGTTCCCGGACATACCAAAAACTCCTTCGGTTATGACCAGTATACCTCCTCCATTCTCTTCAGCTAATCGGGTTGCCCTAATAAGCTGTTTCTCCAGGTTCTCCACGTCATTGTGTGGGTATACGAAGCGTTTACCCATATGCATTCTCAATCCGTCAATAATGCAGGCATGTGATTCCGCATCATACACGATAACGTCCTTACGATCAGTCAAAGCATCAATGATTGACATGATCCCCTGATATCCATAATTTAGCAGTAGTACGGCCTCTTTGCTGATGAAATCCGCAATTTGTCTCTCCAACTCTTCATGATGGACCGTGTTGCCCGACATCATACGGGCTCCCATAGGATAGGCCAATCCCCAATCCTTTGCAGCTTGGGCGTCAACCTTCCTCACTTCGGGATGGTTTCCTAAACCTAGATAGTCATTTAGGCTCCAGGTAAGCACCTCTTTTCCTTGAAAATTCATTCTGGGGCCAATCTCTCCCTCCAATTTTGGGAAA
>JAJCYK010000396.1 GCA_029262935.1 Cytophagales bacterium
TAGAAAAAGGTAAATACAAATACCCACACCAAATCTACAAAGTGCCAGTACAACCCTACTTTCTCTACCATTTCGTAATGACCCCTGCGCTGGTACACCCCAGTGACAGCATTGTAAAAAATTATGATATTTAATATTACCCCACTAGCCACATGAGTACCGTGAAATCCTGTAATAAAGAAAAACAAATCAGCAAACGGGGGTGGGCCGTATTGATTTTGAATCAAATTCGCCCCAAAGAAAGACGTTCCTTCTGCTACCATTTCGCCCTCATGTGCTCCATGAATAAAATGAGACCACTCCCACGCCTGACAACTTAGGAAAGCAATACCTCCTAATATAGTCCACAGCATCCATTTTTCAACTGCTGGGCGATCCATACGGTGCCCCGCCTCCACCGCCAAAACCATGGTTACACTACTCATGATCAAGATGAAGGTCATGATACCCACAAAAATCAGAGGAGCAGAAACATGTATGAAAGGCACTGCCTCAAACACCTTCTCTGGAATTGGCCAGTATTCTGCAGGGTTGAAAACAAAAGCATCAACGGCACCCTGATATGCAGGATAGCTGTATCTGATCAAACCATAGGTGATCAAAAGCGCTGAGAATGTGAATGCATCCGAGAGCAGGAAAAACCACATCATGAGTTTTCCATAAGTAATCTTAAAGGGAGAGATTCCTCCGCCCCATAGGCCGCTTTTAGGAGTACTTACAACTGATTCTGTAGACATAAGAATTCTTTAATGGTAAAACACTAAAAATACGAACAAGTACAACCACAAGGCTCCTAAAAAGTGCCAGTATGTAGTGCACATTTCTATGCGCACCATATTTTGAGCATGTACTTTATGCTTAAATGCTGAAAATAATACAATTATGAGAAAAATAATTCCGCTGATCAAATGGAAGGCGTGCAATCCGGTAAGCACATAAATAAAACTTCCGGCAGGATTCCCCACGAAATAAACGTCCATATCTACCAACTCTCCCCATGACATCCATTGCCCGACTAAAAAGATCAAACCAAGTAGTAGTGTTAGACCCACCGTTAACTTTACGGTTTGTATTTGGTTTCGCTTCGCTGCAAAATAACCCCACTGTAGCAGTATGCTACTCACTATTATTACTCCTGAAGTAAACCAAAACATGGAAGGTAGTTGATAGTCCAGCCAACTGCCCTCACCTTGTTTTACGATAAATGCGCTGGTTAAGGAAGCAAAGATCATCACTATACTCACAATAAATAACCACAAGGCAAACTTGTGAGGATGCATGGACAAAGGCCGTGCAGGGTTTTCTACTAGTTTTATGTTCGTTCCCCTCATTGCTATATCTTATCTAGTATAAACGCAATCTGAACTACCGGAAGATAAACAAATGAGCCAAACATAATCTGCAGCGCAGATCGGCGTGACTTCTGTTCTTCCTCCAGGCAATTTCTCATTAATTTAAATGTTTGTGCCAAAAATAAGGCACCGCACACAGATGCTACCAGAGCCGAATTAATACCCGTAAGACCTAACTTAGCTGGTAACAATCCCATAGGCAACAAGAAAAGTGTGTATATCATGATTTGGATGGCAGTTTGAAAATCCTTTTGGCCTCCAGAAGGCAGTAGTTTAAAACCGGCCTTTTGATAGTCTTCATGAGAAACCCAGGCAATCGCCCAAAAATGTGGGAACTGCCAAATAAATTGAATGCCAAACAGCACGACAGCTTCATAGCTGATTACACCGGTTGCGGCTATCCAGCCTAATAGAGGTGGTAATGCTCCTGGTATAGCTCCTACGAATACCGCAATGGGGCCAACTCTTTTTAATGGCGTGTATACAAAGCTGTACAGTAACAGTGATACCAATGAAAGTAATACCGTTAAGGGATTGGTAAATTGAATGAGTAGAATAAACCCTGCCAGCGCTGTTACCATAGCCACCCAAATGGCCTCTTTAACACTAATGCGTCCACTCGGCAAAGGCCTTGCTTTAGTACGGGTCATCAAAGCATCCAAGTCCCGTTCAATAATTTGATTGATAGTTACTGATGCGCCTGAAATTAAAAAGCCTCCCAGGCAAAGCATGATAAAAGGTATCCAAAAAAAAGTCCCTTGGATGCCAAGTAAGTAACCAAAGGCACTGCTAAACGCCACCAAAAATGAAAGCCTGAATTTTAGTAATTCACCATAGGCCTTGGCCTTATTCCAGACCAAGCTCCAGATACTGACGTTATGTGCGCTTTGGACAATCATGTGTTTTGTGGCTGTTTAATTTGTAAATACAACCAGAGCTGTACACCCATGATCAATGTACTGCTCAGTAAGTGAATGGGCTGTGCCCATGCTGGGATTCCAAAATAGACCATATATGCACCCAAGCCAATTTCTAAAACGATAAGACCCAATAAGGCATTGGACCAAAATTTCGCCTCTGTGTTTTTTAATAAGATGTACAAATACACCGTTGCTCCCAAAATTAACAAGGAAAAGGTACGGTGTATGTAAAAGCTAGTACCCAAGCTATCCACCCATTGATCACGCATCATAAAATTGAATTGCAGCGCAATGACGTCAATGGCTTCTCTAACCTGTGTACCCAAAGCAATTTGCACTACCAGAGCTACTAT
>JAJCYK010000397.1 GCA_029262935.1 Cytophagales bacterium
ATCTTTCAAATCCATTTTATACTTATAGGCAGGGTTTACAGTTTTAAAGCTGGTATACGGGTAGTTCGCCACATACAAATCCAAGTCTCCATCTTTATCATAATCAAAAAAAGTAGATTGTGTGCTCTGACCAGCATCGGCAATACCAGCGGCTTCTGCAGCTTCTATAAAATAGGGTACGCCGTCATCGCTCAACCCTTGATTGAGGTAAAGCAAATTATTTGTTGTTTTAAATTTCCCTGAAACACTTACATAAATATCCAACCACCCATCTGCATTTACATCTGCCATGGTCACACCCGTTACCCAGCGCCCATCATCTTGAATTTGAGCAGCCTCAGTGATGTCCTTAAACTTTAGTCCACCTTCATTCAAGTATAACGTATTGGCTACCATGTTACCCGTAAAATACACGTCTTGGAGTCCGTCATTATTTAAGTCACCAACCGCTACACCACCTCCCATGTAGATGTATGGGTATGTAAAATAATTCACCATGGAATCTTCTAGTAGGTAATTGGTAAAGGTGATTCCACTTTCCTCGGGTGAAAGCTTGGTAAAGATTTTCGGGATGTTGTCGGAAAGGTCATCCTGGGAGTCTTTGGGCGTTTGACATGACACCATCAGTAACAGGACAATTATTAAATTAAGATATTTTGATTTGTGGCTCACGCAATTTGCTTCTAGTTCTTAGACTTTTAATCAGCCCGGTTCAGCTGGGCTACAAATTTAACACCATCAAGGATAAGAAGAATCCTCAGCAAGGTTTTTTTAATAGGAAAAGGCAAGAAAATTAATTCTTGCCTTTTCTCAATAAAATCAAAATCGAAATATTAGTACCCAGGGTTCTGAGTTAGTACATCACTTCCCTGAAGATCAATTTCATTTTGTGGTATGGGTAAGAACTCATCTTGATTGGCTGTGAACGAAGCCCCAACAAGTCCTGGGATTCCATTTGCAGCTTCATGAGCTAAGTAGTCATTCAATACAGTTGAAGCCACGCCCCAACGTACTAAATCATACATACGGTGTCCTTCCATGCCCAGTTCCAATTTACGTTCTAAACGAACTGCAGTACGCGCTTCATCTTGTGAAGCAAAAGCTGCATACTCATTACAAACGTAAGATGCTGGAGAACCAGGGATCTCAGAAGTAGCTGCACGAGCTCTAACTTGATTAATCAAGTCTCTTCCGGCATCCAAATTACCTAGTTCGATTTCAGTTTCTGCAGCCATTAATAATACATCACCAAATCGGATGATATTATAGTTAACAGCAGTGTAACCGGGTGTCCAAGAAGACACGTCATTTTCAACACCTACACCGGAGCTGTAGTAACTGTACTTCTTAGGTGAAAAAGGTCCACCGTTTCCTTGGTTTCTGATCCAGTCAAATCCTGGATGAGGGCCCCAATCCAAATAAGGTATGTCTCTACGACCTACTGTGTGGTCCAATCGAGGATCTACATTCTTAGCATCAACCGTAAACGCATCTGAGCTAGATAATCCGATGTCAGAAGCAATCGCCTCTCCTGCGTTGTTGTACGAGCCATCTAGCAAAGGCAAACCGCCTGCGTCTGTACGATAAGAATTAACCAAATCATAACTTGGTTGGAAGAAACCACAACAGCCACCTGGACGCGCAGGTCCACTTGATCCGTGAGGAAAGTTCAAAACCATACCTGCGTTCGCATTATTAATGTCGCCAGTACCGGCAGCTGCTTGAGCCGCAAATACAGATTCTTGACTGTTGTCAAACGTAGAACGGAAGGCGTTTCCATAAAATGGCAACAAACCATAAGGAGCGCCACTTGCCGTAACGCCATTAGTAATAGCGTCATCGAACAAAGTTTTAGCTTCGGAATACTTTCCTTGCCATAATTTCACTTTGCCTAGGTATGCCACGGCAGCCCACTTGTTTGCACGACCTGCATCTGACATAGTTTCAGGTAAATTGTCTACGGCAAATTGTAAATCAGCTTCAATAAATGGATACAAATCTTGGTTATTGGGTACCGGAGTAAGTTCATCCCAAGTTTCATCCACATATGGAACATCATTATAATTACGCTTCAAATCGAAGTAGTAATGTCCCCTTAGAAAACGAGCTTCAGCAGTAATCCTGGTCTTATCAGCAGCACCAACAGCTTCAGCTGCTGCTACTAACCTTAGTGTATTATTTGCTCTGGCTACACCTTCATAAGCAGCATTGTACTTTTGTAAAATGGAAGCATTATTGGTCTGAGCAGCAAAAGCTTGAATCTCATTCACTTGAGATTGGTCACCAGCATCTGTTCCTTTGTTGGCGTCTCCACCTAGAACACTACCCCAGAACCAATTATTCGCACCAGAATAAAATCCGGCTCTGCCTAACAATACGCTGTAGGTGGCTATTAAGCTCCCTTCCAACCCAGCTAGGGTGGCTAACTCAGCTTCACCTAGTGAACCTGTCGGAGCAACATCCAAAAATTCATCCGAACACGACACGGTAGACATAATTACTACCGCAAAGGTCATGAACATCAATTTTATAATTTTAAATTTTTTCATCATTATCTGTCTTTTATGATATATCATAAACTTTATCTAGAAAGCAATGTTTACACCTGCTGTCCAACTTCTGGTAATTGGGAAGTTACCAACATCAATACCAAAATTAGTATCTGCACTTCCACCTACACTAGGATCTAGTCCTTCATAACCAGTAAGAGTAAACAAGTTGTTTACACTAGCAAAGATTCTGAATTTGCTCATACCCCAACGATCTAATTGAGTAACAGGGATATTGTATCCAATTGTTAAGTTTTGCAATCTAAAATAAGAACCATCTTCAACATAGAAAGAATTGGATTGAGTGTTGGTACTAAAGTTAGAAACGTTCTCAAAGATCGGAATAGTTCCAGTGGGGTTATCAAACGACCAGGAACTTGTAACACGTTCGCTTATGGCTGCACCTGGAAATAGAGGATAGAAATCAGTAAACAACTTAGATACGTTGTAGATTTCATTACCAATAGACGCAAATCCATATACCTCAGCATCGAAGTTTCTCCAAGTTGCTTTAAAAGTAATACCACCAGTGAAATCTGGAATAGGGTTACCTAAGCTAGTTCGGTCATTCAGATCGATAACACCATCATTGTTGATGTCTCTGAAACGGAATCGACCGGGAGCAGCACCTTCCTGCGTGGCAGCAGCAGCTACTTCAGCAGCGTCACCAAACAATCCTTGTACTTCAAATCCGTAGAAGTTGGACAGTGGCTGACCTACTTGATTCAACACTGGAGTAATACCCCGGTAGCTAACACTTCGATTGGGAAGATCAAGGATACCTTCATCCAAAGAAACAATCTCATTCTTAAGGAAACTGGCATTGATGGTAAACTCGTAAGTTACTTCACTGCTTAGATTTCCTTGAGTTTTAATCTTAAGGTCAACACCTTGGTTTCTCATTTCTCCCACGTTTACAGAAGGAGCATTTGCCCTAAATCCTGTTTGAGTAGTTACAGGTAAACGGAATAATAAATCTTCCGTATCTCTTTGCCAGATGTCTAACACCATGTCAACTTTACCGTCCCATAACAAGGCGTCAATACCTACGTTAATGGTAACTGCTTTCTCCCACTTAGCTGCAGGATTACCGATGCGGCTTCTGAAGAAACCTGCAGCAGCGCCGCTGTTGGAACCGGAGATGTCATAACTGGAACCACCTAAAGTAGTACCAAATAAACTGAATTGGTTATTAGGATCCACATTGTTTGAGTTACCCATTTCACCGTATCCACCACGAATCTTTAAATCATCGATCCAAGTAACACCACTTAAGAACGCTTCATCTGATAGTCTCCATCCAGCAGAAAATGCAGGAAAAGTACCGCGACGATTCTCACTACCGAATCGTGAAGAACCATCATTACGTACCACTACAGTAGCGAAATATTTATCCATGTAGCCGTAAGTTAAACGTCCAAAATAGGAAGAGAAGTTTACTCCATTCGAGTTGAATCCGTTTACTACAGAACTTCCTACAGTACTAAGGTTTACAAAATCAGTTGTTTCTGCAAAAGGATTGATACCAGAACCTTGTACTTGACGTATTGTACCTAAGTTCAAAGCCTCTTGTCCTACTAACAAACCGAAATCATGGTCACCAATTTCTTTCTTATAATTAATAGTATTGGTTAATACCCACTCAGTATTGTAAAATGATTGTTGGAAAAATCCGAAAGCAGCATTGTTTTCAGAATTCTCATATTGTCTACGTGTGTAGTTCAACTGATTAAAGTTGAAATAGCGGCCTCCAAAACTAGTCCGTACTACCAAGTCTTCGATTGGTTCCACCTCCAGGTATACGTTACCGGTCAATGAGACGGCAAAGTTTCTGTCATTAGCATCACCATCTATGGTAGCTACAGGATTTCGTGCATTATTGAATCCAGGAGCTGCAGTACCCGCGTATCCACCAAACTCATCAAATATGGGAATGATAGGAGACATTCTAGAAGCAGTTAAGATCAAGTTTTCATCATCAGAAGATCCTGATCCACCGTTGCTACCTTGCAGCTGACGCACCGCACGATAAGTAGCTTGGATGTTTTCTCCAATTCTTACTTTGCCATTGGCTACATCAAACTCAGAG
>JAJCYK010000398.1 GCA_029262935.1 Cytophagales bacterium
TTTGAAAACGGAGTAGTGAAAGTGCTTTTACAAGGTGCTTGTAGTGGCTGTCCCTCATCCACCATCACTTTGAAATCAGGTATTGAAAATCTATTAAAAAGAATGGTTCCTGAGGTAGAGGAAGTAGAAGCCGAAGGAGTATAACTATTCTTCTTTATCAGTCTGGTCCATTTTCTTTGCGGACCACGAAGCCAATACTGAGCCTATAATTACTAAGGCAAATCCTGGAATATCTAGATTTTCTGGTTGAGTAAACTCTAAGGCGTTCATTTCCCGAAGAATCTCTACTACTACCATGACGGTGCCAATAAAAGCCACACCTACAGATGCATTATGTATTCTTTGATATTTCACAAATGCTTTGTTTAAAAAATATGCTTAAAGCTAATAAAAAATTCAAAAACGGGCACCAAATCGTTATTTACTGATTATCAATGCATTAATAATATTAATTAGCCTTAACTCTCCAATAGCGCAGGTTTGTTTAGAACCGGTAAATTTCGTATATTATTACAACCTGTAGCTATGGGAATATAAACCAATACCATGAACTTTAAAGGAGAACGTCAACCTGATCCCAATGCAAGACAGAATCGAGAAATCGAAACCGTCGCCGATTACATGTCTGTAGATTTGGTAACTTTTAAGCCAGATCAGGACATTAATGAGGCCATCGCTACGATGTTGGATCGAAAAATTTCCGGAGCCCCTGTCTTAAACAATATGGGTGAACTAGTAGGTATTATTTCTGAGAAAGATTGTCTTAAAGTGATCATTGATGATGCCTATCACAACCAACCACATACCAAAAACAAAGTGTCCGACTACATGAGTCACGATGTAGAGACTGTATCCATTGAAAGCAGTATTGTAGATGTTGCTAACAAGTTTTTCAATCAAATGTACCGCCGGTTCCCGGTAGTCGACAGGAATGGTAAAGTACGAGGACAAGTAAGTCGTAGGGACATTTTAAAAGCTGCCCAAAAGATAAAAATGAGTACCTGGTAGCTCCTTTCTCTGGTATTTGTGCTCCCTTTCACCGGTATTTATACTGGAGAACTCCTATTTTTTTTATGTGAAGCTCCGTAAGCTTAAAACATTTCGTAATTTCACGGCGCTTTAATAATTATTCCCCACTACGACATGGAAACCTTACTATCCCTTGATGGGTTGATTAGTTTTTCTTCCTTGGTACTGATGGAGATTGTACTAGGGGTGGACAATATCATATTTATCTCAATTCTTACGGGTAGGCTGCCCGCACATAAACAGGAGAAAGCCCGAGTAGTTGGAATTGGGATGGCCTTGTTGATACGCATTGCCTTGTTATTTGCCATCACCTGGTTGATTGGCGCCAATGAGCCTCTTTTTACACTCTTTGACTTTGGATTTACCCTAAGGGATATTATTCTGATTGCCGGAGGACTGTTCCTTATTTATAAAAGCACCACCGAGGTCCACCAAAAATTGGAAGGCAATGAAGAGAATGGCGGAGTTAAAAGTTCTCTTACATTTAGTGCAGCTATTTTTCAAATCATTCTTCTGGATATTGTTTTTTCTTTTGATTCCATATTAACGGCTATTGGGCTGGTTCAAAGCGTACTGATCATGGTACTTGCGGTCATCATTGCTATGGTGGTGATGTTGCTTTCTGCTACTAGAATAAGCAATTTCATCCAAAGACACCCTACTGTAAAAATGCTGGCATTATCTTTCCTTTTAATGATTGGCGTACTACTCTTGCTAGACGGATTTCACCAACATGTACCAAAAGGATATGTGTACTTTGCCATATTTTTCAGTCTAGGCGTAGAAATACTAAATATAAAAGTAAGGAAGAGGCCAAAAGACCCAGTGCATCTTAAAAGGAAAATTAAGGAATAAATATCAGGCCATCACTTGATACTTATCTTGAATAGCTGCCAAGATATCTGCAATTACTTCAGCGGTATTTGCTTCTACCAATGCGGTGCGGAAAGGTTTGAAATGTGGTAAACCCCTAAAATAATTAGAGTAATGTCGTCTCATCTCAAATATTCCTTGTTTGGGGCCTTTCCAGGATAATGAAAAGTCCAGATGTTTTTGAACCACACTCAAGCGTTCTTCTAAGGTAGGAGGAGCTAATTTTTCACCCGTGGCCAAAAAGTGTTTGATCTCCCTAAATATCCAAGGGTAGCCTATAGCGGCCCGGCCGATCATAATGCCGTCAACATTAAATTTCTGTTTATATAGCGCAGCTTTTTCCACCGAATCAATATCGCCGTTCCCAAAAATTGGTATATGAATGTCGGGATGATTCTTAACCTCAGCAATGGGGTCCCAATCTGCCTCACCTTTGTACATTTGCTTACGAGTTCTGCCGTGTATGGTCAATGCCTGGATCCCAACATCTTGTAAACGCTTTGCCACCTCTATAATTTGAATGGTGTTTTCATCCCATCCTAAACGGGTCTTTACGGTAACCGGCAGGTTTACACTTTTAACAATTTCCTTGGTCATGGATTGCATCTTAGGCAAATCCAACAAAATGCCTGCGCCTGCTCCCCTACAGGCGACCTTTTTTACTGGGCAACCGTAGTTTATATCCACGATTTCAGGTTGTGCCTCGGCAGCAATAGCCGCTGCTTGTCTCATGGAATCAATCTTTTCACCAAATATTTGAATTCCTATGGGGCGCTCATAGTCGTAGATATCAAGCTTTTGTAGGCTTTTACGAGCGTCTCTGATCAGGCCTTCTGAGGAAATAAACTCCGTATACATAAGGTCGGCACCGTTTTCTTTGCAAACAGCGCGAAAGGGGGGATCACTAACATCCTCCATGGGTGCCAGCAGTAAGGGGAAATGCCCCAATTCCAAGTTTCCGATATTAACCAACTATTTTGTTATTTTGGGGTAAATTTACTCCAATATGGGAAATATTGAAAATGACCTATTAGCAATCCCTAAACGACATGCTTGGAAATCGTTGCTTTCCATCATTTTGTTAGCCATAGGTGGCTTACTGGTGGGACAATCTATTGGCATGGGAATTACCATGGCTATTTATGGAATGGACCTTACCGAGGTTCTAAATGGCATTACCTCTGTGGATCCGGTTTTTAAAGTGCCCATGTTTATTATTCAAGGAGTAACCGCTTTGTTTGGCTTTATTCTGGCCCCGTGGTTTTACTTGAGCTATATGGAAAAGAGACA
>JAJCYK010000399.1 GCA_029262935.1 Cytophagales bacterium
TTATTTTAAAAAGTTTAGGAGGCTTATCGGTACATTTTTTTAAATCTTCTAGGATTCCACTCTTGTTTTTAGTCATGAAATCATCCAGAAAACCTAGAGAAATGCTATCTCTAGAGATTGATCTTCCCTCAGCACCTGCAATCAGAATTCCGCCAGTATGATTCTTCAACAAATACGATGTTAAACCATCTCCCATGAAGTTGGCGACTTTGGCTTTTCGCTTACCTAATACCACAATATCAGGCTGCGTTTTATCAATATGTTTTTGGACTTCATGGATTACGTTCCCGAAAGTGAAATTGTAAATAATAGGAATTTTCTCTTCTTCCGCAATGGTATCAACCAATCTTCGCATTGTCCATTTTATCTTAGCCCGTTCCTCGTCCAGTGCACGCAATACAGCTATCTGATTTTCGTATTTAACAACTTGAGTTGGCGGTTTCACGAAGAAGACCTCAATACCTGCATCAACCATTTTTGCTAAGTTTACCGCATTCTTTAAAACCATATGTGAGGGTTTGGCCTGGTTCATCAATACCAATAATCTGTATTTTGATTTTAGAAAATTTGATTTCATAAAGGATACTTTTTATGCGCTTTTAGCGCGCAGTTTGAAAAATTCAATAAAACTTTCAGGATTTTCTATGTTACCTCTTTCAGATATAAGTTGAATGTCGATGTTCCTGTTACGGGCCTTCAAAGAGAAATCTTCAAGAATCTCGATGATGTCATTATCCAGGTATCTTGTCTTTCTTACATCCAACTCCAAAAAGGTGTCTCTGGGCAAGTTGTCGAGTTCCGTTAGAATAGCCCCTTTGTTAAAGAATGTTACTTCTTCAGCTAATGTCATTTTGATGTTGTGCTTTCCATCACTTTTATCCTCTATATGCAAGAAATGTGAGTTCTGGAAGCTTTTGATAAGAATGACTACAACGCCAACGGCAAGACCAAGACCAATGCCAATTAACAAATCGGTAAAAATGATGCCTAAAACGGTTACCACGAATGGAACGAATTGTTTCCACCCTAATTTATACATGGACTTGAACAAGGCCGGTTTGGCCAACTTATACCCAACGATCAATAGGATTGCCGCTAACACAGATAACGGAATCTTATTCAACAACTTAGGAATAAGGATTATCGAAATGAGCAATAACAAGCCGTGAATAATGGCCGACATTTTGGTTTTTCCGCCCGATTGTATGTTAGCCGAACTTCTTACGATTACCTGAGTGATGGGTAACCCTCCTATTAGCCCAGAGATTATGTTTCCGGTTCCTTGGGCCAATAATTCCCTATTGGTGGGTGTCACTCTTTTTCTTGGATCCAGCTTATCCGTAGCCTCGACACACAAAAGTGTTTCCAGGCTGGCAACCAAGGCAATGGTAAATCCTGTAATCCAGATTTGGGGGTTTGATATCGCGCCGAAATTTGGAAAGCTGAATTGTCCGAAAAATGAAGATGCATCTTCGGGCACGGGAACATTTACCAAATGCTCTGAGGATATTCCCCAAGTCTCGTTTCCTTGGGTAACCAAAAAATAGATAATACCACCTGCAACGGTTACCAAAGGCCCTTGTACTAGCTTAAATATCTTTCCTTTGTTTGATAGAACATTGCTCCAAAGAATCAGTATACCTAGACCGATTACTGCTATGAGAGTCGCTCCTGGGCTAATGGCGTTAAAAGCATTTACAATTCCCGAAAACGTGTTTCCTCCATCTACCTGAAGAAAAGCAAAATCACCTTCAGGATCTGCGTCATAGCCGAAAAAGTGCGGAATCTGCTTTAAGATGATAATAATACCGATCCCCGTGAGCATTCCTTTGATTACAGAGGAAGGAAAGTAATACCCTATAATGCCACCTTTAAGAAAACCGAACACGAGTTGAATTACGCCTCCAAGAACTACGGCCAAGAGAAAGTTTTCAAAGCTTCCCAATGCACCAATGGCAGTCAGTACGATGGCCGCCAATCCTGCGGCAGGGCCACTTACACCAACTTGTGAACCACTCATTGCGCCAACCACGATGCCGCCCACGATTCCAGCAATCAATCCAGAAAATAAGGGTGCACCGCTAGCTAGGGCAATACCCAGACATAAAGGTATAGCTACAAAAAATACGACTATACTAGCTGGAATATCGGCCTTAAAATTTTTAAAAGGATTTGAACTATTCATATAATGAAGGTTTAAGAAATATGCACCTCTCTTGCAGCAGGGCACTTCCCAATTAGTGATGGTTTTTAAATAATTGTGATTTATTCGGATAGGCAAAACCCCCATCCAAAAAACGAAGATGACTGCTTAATAACTAGTGCTGTTGAGGCGGAGGTATGGGTATTTCCATACTAAAATTAGATAGCCGTTTTAGTGGACTGCATTCGGTACGTTCAGTAACAAAAGAAAAATGTGGATTAGAAGAGCTTAAAATCTGCATCTCAACTTTCTCATCCTTATTCTCATTTTCCTGTTTTTCTTCTTCCTTTGATTCCTCCTGTCCATCCAATCCGACCATTTCAAATTCATAGTACGAATAGGTAAGAAAAGCAACCGTTTGCGCCGAAAGTTGGAAGAGCATTGCCGACAAGGCCGTCGTCAAAGCAAGGCGCTTCAAGAGTAACATTATGTTTACTTTCCCTTGGTTCATTTTATGGTCTTCAATACGAGGTCGGTGTAAAATCGAATTATGTTGTTTTTACCTTTGCTCACATCAGTAAGCGAAGGCAGGTGTTGGGAAAAATAGCGCTGATGATGCGCGCCTTCTATAACTGTGGATACTAACATATGTGGAAATTCAAAACTTGGGTTGACTTCTAAAACCATATCACTTACTCTTTGAACAACCCGCTTGTATATCTTATAAAAACCCTTTTCGTTTTCATCATCAATATCCTTTGTATGATACGCTTTGGAAGATTCTGAAACGATAATCTTTTTTAGGACAACCTCATTGATAAACGAGAAGGTGTTATCCTCGATCTCTTGAGTCAAAATCTTTATTGCATGTGTTAATTTCAATTCCGCAGGTGTAACATTGGTCGTAGCAAATACGAGTTTATATTCCACCCAACTCCAGTACCAATTGATGAGATAAACCAAAAGGGCGTGCTTGCTTTCAAAATAGCGGTAAACCGAACTCTCGTTCGAGCCAATCTTTGCACCCAATTTCTTAAAGGTAAATCTCTCAAAGCCCATCTCATCAATCATTGAGATACTTTCTTCCACAATGCGCCGACCGAGATCCGAGGATTCTGGATCTTTTACATATATCTTTTCGTTGATTCCAAATTTTACAAATGGTAAGAGGTGTTCCACAGCACATATTATATTTTATTAAGCAAATATAATAGTATTACTATTAAAATACGATTGTTTGACAATTATTTATCAATAGTAATACTAATAACATTGTTTCGAGCTATTAAAGTTGTTGGAGAAATTAAGTTTTAAAAAGCATAGTCAAGGAAGAACCTGCTTGATGACCCTTGCCGCACCCAAGACATTCAAATTCAAGATCGTGTTGGAAATCCTCTGGAGTGAGTCTGTGGAAAGGTTTTAGGTTGATGGTACCCGGACAATACGCTAGTCCATGGAAGTGATCCATTTCCAAGCTTAAGATATAGCTTGAGACATCAAAAATCTGATGATTGATCCCAGGAAGATTACTTTCTGGAGCATGCCGCGAAGCTATATGAACGTTATGCCCACTTTAGGCAAGGATTTCAGATAGAGCCAACCCAATGCCAGAATTGCCTAGACTACCAAATAGTTTTACACATTTGGCTTTAAGTTAAAATGTGCATTTTGACTATATTCCATTTATCACCAAGTTATAAGCAATTCAACTATATAAGTTGTACTGCAATAATTTATTGAAACTTAGAAATCATGCGAACCGAATTCAAATTAACTATCCTAATGTTTTCTCTATTAGGGTGTCCAAATAGCGTTGATAAGAACCCTCAAAACAAAACAGATTTAATTAAAGTATCTGTAGATAAAAACGCCAATTTATTTATGATGGCCCCAAATATAAATTCGGTATCCATTGGGGTCTATAGAAACGGGGAGATACATACTGGTCATTATGGTGAATTAGATAAAGA
>JAJCYK010000400.1 GCA_029262935.1 Cytophagales bacterium
GTTTGGGCTATAAATGAAGGCCGTGCAGCTGCGCGTGCCTGCGATGAATTTCTTATGGGCCATACATTTCTTCCTTAACTAAACAACGCACGGGGGATTCTCACAACTTATATGAAAGTCTTAAAATTTGGCGGCACCTCAGTAGGCTCTATTGAAAGCATCCAACAGATAGGTAGCATTCTGCAAGATTATCAACAACAGACAGTGTCCGTTGTGGTGGTGGTTTCAGCCGTGAAAGGTGTTACCAACCGGCTTCAGGAACTTGGTGATTGGGCTGTTTCCGGGGAAGATTCAAAAGTACAGGAGGGGCTGGAAAACCTGCAGCGTCGTCATTTTGATTTGGTTAAAGCCCTCATTCCATTAAAGGATCAGAGTCATATCTTAGCCCACATAAAGAGACTACTTAACGAGCTTGAAGAGGTTTTACAAGGCGTCACCCTGTTAAAGGAATTGTCCTTGCGAAGTCAGGACATCCTATTTAGTTTTGGAGAAAGACTTTCAGCTTATTTACTACATGAATATTTAAGACAACTTGATTTGCCAGCATTTTATGTCGACGCTAGGCAAATTATTCTTACAGATGATCACTTTGGCGGAGCCACCGTCGATTTCAATAAAACCAATGACCTGATTCAAAACTACTTTGGGAAAAATCAAGGTTTGGCAGTTGTCACCGGCTTTATTGCAGCCAATGGGGCTGGCCAAACTACTACTTTGGGTAGAGGAGGCTCCGATTATACCGCTGCCATAATTGGAAGCGCGCTCGATGCTAAGGAGATCGAAATATGGACCGACGTTGATGGAGTCATGACAGCTGACCCTAACATCGTTTCAAGGGCATTTTCTCTAGCTGAACTCTCCTATGTAGAGGCCATGGAACTGACCCACTTTGGAGCAAAGGTTATCTATCCACCAACTCTGCAACCTGCATTTTCAAAAAGTATTCCTCTACGAATCAGAAATACCTTCAATACTGATTTTCCAGGAACACTAATTAGCAAAGAAGCCAGCAGTCCGGAAATGCCAATTAAGGGTATAAGTTCTATAAAGTCCATCGCCTTGGTAAATGTTCAAGGCAGTGGATTGGTGGGAGTCCCTGGCGTGGCAAGCCGATTGTTCGGGGCTTTGGGTAGACAAAATATAAATATCATACTTATCACGCAGGCAAGCTCAGAGCATTCGATATGCTTCGCGATTGTTCCAGAACAGGCCAAGGCTACCAAATTGGCCATTCAGAACGAATTTGCCCAGGAGCTTTCCGCCGGGTTAATCGAGCCTATCCACATTGAAGCGAAACAGTCAATAGTGGCTATAATTGGTGAAAATATGCGCAAGTCTGCTGGAATAGCAGACAAGCTTTTTGGAGCCTTAGGCAAAAATGGAATTAACGTGATAGCGATTGCTCAGGGAAGCTCAGAACTAAATGTTTCCGTAGTTATTGATGAACATAACCTCGTAAAAGCACTTAAAGCCCTACATGGAGCATTTTTTGTCCATAATCGACGTAGACTAAACGTCTTTATGATTGGCTCTGGGCTAATTGGTAAAACGTTGTTGGATCAGATAGCTAAACAATACAGGTTTTTCTTTGACAAAAGACAATTAGAAATAAGACTATGTGCGATTGCCAACAGCAAAAAGATGTTAATAAACGCTGAAGGTATCTCATTGGAACGTTGGCAGGAAGATCTGGCTGATTTCGGCATGTCCTCTGAAATAGGGTCATTTGTAAAAACTATGAAAACCTTGAACCTGCCAAACAGCGTTTTCGTTGATAACACCGCTACTGCGGATGTGCCAGAGATATATAAAGAAGTATTGGATGCCAGTATATCCATTGTGACTCCAAATAAAGTAGCAAATTCCCAATCCTATCAAGACTATACATCGTTGCAGGAGTTGGCCTTCCAGAAACGGGTTAACTTTCTGTATGAGACAAATGTTGGGGCTGGATTACCGGTGATTAATTCCTTAAATGATCTCATGCTTAGTGGGGATCAAATTACGAGCATACAGGGTGTGTTGTCAGGAACCCTAAGCTATATTTTCAATAGCTTTACAGAAAATAAAAAATTCAGCCAAATTGTTCGAGAAGCTCAAGAAAAAGGATACACTGAACCTGATCCCCGGCACGATTTAAATGGGATGGATGTAGCGCGTAAAATTTTAATATTGGCTCGTGAATGTGGAATTCCCATGGAATTGGAGGACGTGAATATTGAACCGTTGCTGGCACCGGCTTGTTTTGAGGCCGCTACTGTACAAGGCTTTTTCATGGCTTTGGAGGACCAAGATCAGGTGATGGCTGACAAAGTAAAAAACGCGGCAAATGAGGGCAAAGTTTTGCGATATGTGGCTGTATTAGATGGAGCCAAGGCGGCCATTAAACTGGTTGCCGTGGGGCCAGAAAGCATGTTTTATTCTTTGTCTGGTTCCGATAACTTGATAGCATTTAGTTCAGAGAGATACAAAGAAAAGCCTTTATTGATAAGGGGACCTGGAGCTGGTGCAGAAGTAACTGCTGCCGGAGTATTTGCAGACTTAATCAAAATCAGTGATTTCTTAGTAGAATAACATGGCATCAAAAGTAAAAATATTTGCACCGGCCACTGTGGCTAATGTTACTTGCGGATATGACGTCTTGGGGTTTGCTGTACAACAGCCTGGTGATGAAGTCACCATCGAAATGCGAGAAGAGCCTGGCATTGAGATAAAGAAGATTGATGGAGACCAGGGGGCTTTACCCAAAAATCCGAATAAAAATACCGTGAGTGTTTCCATAAAACCCTTTTTAAAACACATAGGAAGCCAACAAGGTTTTAATATTTACTTAAAGAAAAAAATGCCATTAGGTAGCGGGCTGGGCTCTAGTGCGGCCAGCGCGGTTGCGGGAGTATATGGTGCAAATATTTTATTAGGCGAGCCCCTGTCCGTAGAAGAATTACTGCCATTTGCTATGGAGGGTGAAGCTTTGGCCTGCGGCGTTGCGCATGCAGACAATGTGGCCCCTGCTTTATTGGGAGGATTCGTGCTTATCCGTAGCTACGACCCGTTGGATGTGGTCCAAATTCCCTCACCATCCGACCTATATGCCTCCATAATTCATCCACACATTGAGATTGCCACTAAAGATGCCAGAAGCATTCTCAAAAAGAACATCCGCATGGTGGATGCCGTAAAGCAGTGGGGTAATCTAGCTGGTTTAATTTCAGGTCTGTATACGGGAAATTACGAATTGATTGGACGATCCATGGAAGATGTTATCGTGGAGCCCGTTAGGTCTGTACTCATCCCAGGTTTTGATCAGGTGAAAAGGGCAGCCATGAAATCAGGTGCTTTAGGATGTGGTATCTCCGGATCGGGCCCTAGTATCTTTGCTTTGAGCAACAATTCCAATACTGCAGAGACCGTCGGTAATACAATGAAAGAGGCCTTTTTTAATCTTGGTATTCAAAGTGACTTATTCGTGAGCCCTATTAATCAGAAGGGCCCTTTGATTTTGACAGGATCATGAAGTTCTATAGCACGAATAACCCCACCCAATTTTGTGACTTGCGAGAGGCGGTTTTCCAAGGTTTACCTGCGGATAACGGCTTGTTTATGCCTAGCCATATTCCCGAATTGTCAGCGCGTTTTTTTGATACCATTGAAGACTTAAGTCTGGTAGACATAGCTTGGACAGTTTGTAAAAACCTACTCGGTGATTCTTTATCAGATGCTGCCCTGCTGCAAATAGTGCAGGATGCATTTGACTTTGAGGTGCCAATAGTACCGGTGGAACCCCATATCTACTGCCTTGAACTTTTTCACGGCCCAACTCTGGCCTTTAAAGATTTTGGTGCCCGGTTTATGGCTCGACTGATGTCACATTACTTGCAGGAGGAAGAACCGTGTATTCTGGTAGCAACCAGCGGAGATACTGGAAGTGCTGTCGCTCAAGGTTTCTATCAGGTACCTGGGATCAAAGTGGTAATTCTTTATCCATCAGGCAAAGTAAGTAGTATTCAAGAGCAGCAATTGACCACTGTTGGTGCTTATGTGGTGGCTTTAGAAATCGATGGTACCTTTGATGACTGCCAAAAATTAGTAAAAACGGCATTTTTGGATGATGAACTCAGTACCAAATGTTGTTTATCTTCCGCCAACTCCATAAACATTGCTCGATTGATACCCCAATCCATTTATTATTTCTGGATGTACGCACGCTTGAAACACTTAGGTCAAACATTGGCTTGCTCCGTACCCAGCGGTAACTTCGGAAATTTGATGGGAGGGTTATTGGCCAAAAGAATGGGTTTGCCCATCGAGCGGTATGTTGCCTCAAATAATGCCAATAAGGTCTTTTATGAGTTTTTAAGGACCCAAATTTTTGAGGCTAAACCATCCGTGACCACGGTAAGTAACGCTATGGATGTGGGAAATCCCAGTAATTTTGTACGGATCCTTGATTTGTACAGTCATGATCTACAGGCTCTAAGTAAGGATGTTGTTGGTTATACTTTTGACGATGTCGCTACTAAGGAGGTAATTGCAAAAGTTTATAATAAGTATGAATACATCCTGGACCCGCACGGAGCAGTAGGTTACTTGGGCCTTAAAGAGTACTTGAAAAATTCGCCAAATACTATTGGGGTTTTCCTTGGCACAGCTCACCCGGTTAAATTTTTAGATGTGGTTCAACCCTTGATACCTTATCAAATTCCCATACCCAGAACGTTACAAGAAATTCTAAAGAAAAGGAAACAATCACAGTTAATGGACAACTCCTTTTCTGATTTAAAAAGTTACTTGCTTAGTCACTGATTTTCTAAAAAAGACACAGAATTCCATTTGGAAATATTATAAAATAGATATACTTTATTGGTTGATTATTGATAATCTCAAAATCTTATATCATTATAATGAACGATCTGTATTTTTTGAAGACAATTGCCAAAATACCTTTTTTACCGTAGTTGAAATAGTTATTTTTAAGAAATTAGTAGTTAATCATTCGTAGTAAATTTAGCCTCGGAAACACAAGTTAGTAGAATGTGATCGAGCGATTGGGAGAGGAGGTATTGTTACAATACCTCCTCTTGTATTACCAGCAAACTTACCGCTACCAATTATCATTAATTTTGACAATTTCTTTTTCTGGACCACCTTCAGGGATCATCATTATGGCACTCAATGTTTCAACGAAGCCAGAGATTTTTTTATAAATGGTTTCTTTATGACTGCTCCATACTTTTTGATTTCCTTTAAACACAGCTACCTCCATGGGCTTTGATTTACCATTTACTTCTACAAATTTTCCGAACCGATTTCGCTTTAAATAATGGAACACGAAGTTGGTAGCTAGATAGCGATACCTTCCCTCTTTAAAAGATAATGTAAAATCATATTTAATTATGCCATGTGGAGATTTTATGGGGAACTCACGGTAGGCCGTAAATTGCAAAGGCACCTGGATCTCGTCGTTACCAACAGTATGTAGTGACCCTTTCTTTAAAGTTTTGGATTCTTGTATTGAAATGAAATAATTATAAGCGTTGGTATAAAGTATGTTTTTCGATTGGTTCTGGATGATCACA
>JAJCYK010000401.1 GCA_029262935.1 Cytophagales bacterium
TCAACAAAAAACCAATACGGTTTCAAGCTCCATCCAGAAAGGTGTACACACCACAACTTTTGCCGAGATGTTTGAGATAAGACCAAACTCCTATATAATCGATACTCCAGGTATTAAAGAATTAGGTCTTATGGAAATAGGTGAAAAAGAGCTGGGTCATTATTTCCCAGAAATGAGGGAACTTCTGGGGCAGTGTAAGTTTCACAATTGTACGCATATGCATGAGCCTATGTGTGCGGTGCAAGCTGCTATTGGCAGCACAATTTCACCTTCCAGATTTCATAGTTACCTAAGTATGGTAGAAAATGAAGACAACCGGCGTTAGCGTGCTTTTTTTATTAGAGGAATCAGAAAAGTAAAATTCCATTGCCTGGAAACAAGCCACCTCCAAAAGGAATAATCCCAGGAGTTTCCCTCAATTTCTTGCAAAATCTCCAAAAATGACCTTGCCACAGGGTAATTATTGACGATTACTGCTTGGCGCAATTCATACTTTATTCGTACGGCTAATGCTTGGTTGTCCTGGGGATTACGGTTCATTTTTAATGCCTTTGCACAAACGATGGCAGTAGAAGCCAACATAGGGCTATTAGGGGTGTATTGAAATTTTGACATTGAGCGCTCCAGTACTCTTTTTTGAACCAGAATCTGATCAAAATAGATGTAATTAAAATCACGAGCAGAACGCACCCAAAAATCGAAATCTTCATAGTGCAAGTTTTCGTCATATCCGTCCAAAAATTCCAACACCTCCCTTTTAATCATCATGGTGGGAGCGCATATATAATATCTTTTTAAAACTTCTTGGTATATATCCCCTTGAGGTACTGGCTTTAACAACTTTCCTTGATGGTCCCTTGAATAATGTCCATCGATTACTTGTGATTCTTTGTCTATATATGCCGCGTCAGAAAATTGTACTCCGGCTTTGCTTGAAGACAGGTGATTAACTCCAATTTCTACCCTTGAAGGCAATAATTTATCATCAGCGGCAAGGTCAATTATAAAGACCCCCCGGGACAAAGCCCAACCCTTGTTAAAAGCCTTGCAGTAACCAACGTTTTGCGCCAATAACAATAGTTCCAAACCCGGTTGCTTTTTTTGCCAATGCAAAAGTACTTCCTGAGAGCCATCAGAACTGCCGTCGTCTACGGCAATTACTTGAATGTTCTGATACGTTTGAGCATAAATTGAAGTCATGGCCTCGTCTAAAAATGCTGCGTGGTTATAGCTTACACACAATATGGTGACCAACGGCGAAGTCATGCTTCAGTATTCGATTTCAAGTAAGCAAATGATTGGAAAGCATCCACGATATGCTGGGCCACCATTGCTGGGCCACAAAACAAATTTAGGTGTCTCCCCAAGAATAGCTGAAATCGGGAGTCGTGTCTCATTAAGATATCTTCCGTCATGAACGGAATTTTATATGGTGGTAGTAATTCTATAAAACCAGCAGACAGGGCAGTGGGAATTAGCATACTGGATCCGTGTATGCCCACCACAAAATGACTTTTGGCATACAAGGCGCACCATTCAAGTTCCCTTTCTGTATTCATTTCTAAATAACGCAGGTCTTGAACTCCCTTCATGTTTCCTGCTTTTCCCAAACCTGCAACGGCGAACTGGGCATCCGGAAGGGTCCTTTTAACAAGGTCTACTACTTTTTTTATCGCATGCCTTTGTCGAAGCAGAAACCACGGTTTGAACCAATTCAAATTATATTTAGTGGCAAAGGACCACATCCATTGTTCAAGTTTTGTACGCAACCAAAATCGATCTTCTCGCCAGATAAAAGTTATTTGTGGTTTTCTACTGGTGAAGGAGTCCAATGAAAAGCCTTCGGTTTTAAAGAAATCTTTCAGCGGCAAATTTTGATGATCCGGATGAGTTGGTTGAGGCACCAATTCCAGGCTGTTCAATGGGCATTGGCTTATGAAATCATGCAACCCATCAAGTTTTACGTGCAATTTTGACAAAGGAACCTCTACCTCCCATATTTCTGCCACATGTTGAGGTACCATCCAGCTACACTGCTTAGGAATCAATACCACTAGGCCTGATTCTGGGTCCAACGTCTTATATCGAGCGGCTGTAAACAGTTTCCAAATGATATGGCCAAAACAGGGATCCAGGCAATTAATAAGCAGGCCTTTGTTTATGTTTCTTTGGACATTTCTATTAATTTTCATTGAAGAACTCAGCTGGGATTTCACCATATTGATCAGTGGATGTGCCAACCATAAGGCTGATTGGTTAGCAAATTCTGCCGTGCCATTAATGGTAAATGCAATAGGGAATTGCTCCCCATGACCCACTGGCCAATTGTGGTAGTAAAACACCGCACAGTGCATACAATTCCCAAGTCCTATTATATGCTGCCCTAAAAATTGGAAATCACCAAAGCCTGGATTGTGCTTATGGCAGCTAGGACAGGTGCTGGCAGGGCTGTTTAAAGGCTTTAGTGACAACATATTCGAAGTTATTACATTTTACGTATACCCCATCGATCCAACCAATAAAGCAATGAAGTTTTAAGCCGGTGCTGCCGACTGGTTGAAGTTTCTAAAAGCTGATAAGTAAGATGTGGATTTAATAAAAGAGCACCATAGCTGATGTTGCTGTGCACCAACAGCGCTTTTCGGCATGAACTTAGCGCGT
>JAJCYK010000402.1 GCA_029262935.1 Cytophagales bacterium
TCACCGCCCTTAACGTCTCGCTTTCTGAGCAACTTACTAAGTTAACTTTACCTGAGGTGTTAACTAGAAAGGCTGGTCTACTTAATCTAAGTGTTTATGTAAACCGCATAAAAATGGACTCTGCTGTTTTACAATTAACTCCAATGGCTACTCAGCAACCTCTTCCAGAAATGTACACGGGGCCTAGATTTTTAATTGCAGGAGGGACAGACGAAGCCATGATGGTCGCTACTCCTTTAGATTCATTGGACAACCCCTTACCACCCAATACCTTAGTTAATTTCAAAGTACGAGGTAAAAATACCGTGTACGCGGAGCCTAGAGCTACTACCCATCTGTTTTCCTATTATACTTTTAAGTCTAGCACACAAACGGGCATTATGACCGGACACATGCAATGCTTAAATAGCAGTTCACCAGACTTTGACTTTTTTATAAAACCAAGTGCCCCCCAAGACTTTACTATCACTTTGGATAGAATGCATGATGAATCAGATGGTCAGCACCTTATAAGTGTAATTACAGGCCAAATCAAAGACTCATTAGATAATAATATCGTTGATGGAACTGCTGTCAGATTTAAGATAGAAAGCGATAATGAAGAGTTCTACCAGGGGAGTAATCCTACCATTAATGGAATAGCTAGAGTTGAATTTCCCTTTCCGGCAAAGCCAGAGAAATGGTCTATACTGGCTTATATACCTGGCTATTCTGAAAGTAATGTGTTAGAAATCGATTTTTCTAATTCTCTGCTAGGGATGCCTATAAAATTTGCCGAACAGAATCGAAAAATATCTATTGGCCCTTTAAAAACAATATTCGGAAATAGAGTTTCAGATGGTACCCAAATCATTGTCCAGTTACAAAAAGCGAAAAAAGAATCTCAATTCATTGCTACTACTCGTTTAGGCTGGGCTTCATTGGATTTAAGCGCAGCCAATGTACCGGATGGCGTTTATAACATCATTTTTAACAGCAATGGATTAAAACAAATCAAGAAAAACGTAAAAGTAGGATCATGACGGATAGAAGAATTAAAATAGTCGCTTTATCGGGCTCTTTTTTTATCGTTTCCCTGATCCTCATGGTATTAGTGTCCAAGTTGCTCGCTTACTATAAATCAGGATCTGATGCTACTCTATCAAGCAGTTACAGCGTCCAAAAGTTTTATGCAAAAACCAATTGGAATACAGACCAGGTAATTGGCCGGGTGATGGAGAAAGAAACCTTAGAAAAAATCACTCAGGACTATTTGGCTGGATTACGCTACCTACAGCAACATTACCAAGATCAGGTGTATTTAGAGTACCATGACTACTTTACAAATCAAGCCAAAAATGTGATTGTCGAACATGCAGAATTGCAGAAAAACAATGTGCTGAAAACGTTAAGCAGCAGCTATGAACACCACTTGGATCTTAAATTATACCACCTGAGTGGCTCGCAAGTAGTTTTTCAGGATACTCGACTGAGCTTTGATGAGATCTATTATAAGGACGAATCGTTGGGTCAGCAGTATGACACAGCCAACTATCAGGTAATGATGCTATTGGAGGATGATAAATGGAGAATAAGGCATCAAAAAAAAGTTTCGGATTCTAGCCGTTTACCAGGCCAAGAACATCTTCCAAAAGCTGGAATGATACGAGTTGCAGGAAACGAATTCTTCTTGGGTAATAACAAATTTCCCAGCAATGGAATCAATTACTATCCGGCTGATTATCCATGGAATCTCTTTTGGACTTCACTAGATGCCGAACTTTTAGAAAACGATCTCCAGGAGGTTAAAAAATTAGGCCTATCTGTGGTTCGGGTTTTTGTTCCCTTTCATGAATTTGGCGGAGCTGAAGTTTCCGAAGCCTACATAATTCGGCTACAGGATTTACTGAATCTAGCTCAAAAACATCAGATACGAGTGGTAATTACCTTGTTTGATTTCTTCTTAAGTTACCAACCACAGCATTGGCCAGAATCGGACCGTCACTTAGAAAGCCTCATGACACGTCTGAAAGATCATCCAGCCATATTTGCCTGGGACATAAAAAACGAGCCAGATTTAGACTTTGCCATTCACGGTGAACAACAAGTAATGAACTGGTTAGAATTTGCGGTTAGAAGAGCTCGTCTTTATGACCCCAACCATTTAATTACTATTGGTTGGTCAGATATTGAGCACACGTTTAAGTTATGGGAGTTTGTGGATTTTACTTCCGTTCATTTCTATCGAGACCCTGATATTCTTGACACATTCCTTAACGAACACCCTCCTGTTGAGAAGCCATTTGTTTTGGGAGAAATAGGAATGCACACCTTCAAATCGTGGTGGTATCCCATTGGAAACAATCAACAGGAGCAGAAAATATATTACAAAAGAATAACCGATTTAGCCGACAGGCATAAAATCAATTATTGGGCTTGGACCCTTTATGATTTTAACCAAGTTCCCAAACAGGTGGCCGGCAAATATGCCTGGCAACGTAAACCCCAATCCCGTTACGGGCTTTTTGATGGCAAAGGAAACCCCAAAGAGGCTTATCATATAATTAAAAATCACAACCAAACACATAAGGACAATGAGTAAACCCACAATAAAATCCTTGAAATTGGGTATGGTATCACCTTATCCCCCAAGTGGCATTACACTTAGCGAGTATGGTTATCATTTGATCAATCATTTTTGTAAAAA
>JAJCYK010000403.1 GCA_029262935.1 Cytophagales bacterium
GGATGGAAATCCAATTGCTGAGAAAGGTCCGTATTTTCATCGGTGATGTAAGCTTGATCAAATAGTAACCCCAGATATCCTAAAGAAATACCTCTTAAGAAATAGGCAGAGGCTAGAATCATATCATCTTGACCGGGAGTGCCTAGGGATAGCCCATCGTTGACCACCGCTCCAAGTACTGCATTTGCATTAAATACTCCAGCATAACAACCTTGCCAAGGATCCGTTACCACTTGTTGATAATCCTGAGTCTCTGAACTTTGGTTGTTGTATGGGTCTCTGGGTTCTTCTGACATACGTTGCATGCCGAAGTTACCCCAGCTACAACTTACGGCATCGGCCGCTACCCCTAAGGTCATTCCAGGGTGACTTTGATGAACACCCTGCCACCAACTGGTGTAACCTCCGGCCAGCACACCTACTAAATCATCCCCGATGGCCAATACTTGCTGGGTATCAGGGTTGTTGAGATTAACTGTATCCAGACTATCACAACTTGCCACCACCAGCAAACATGCCACAATGATGGTATATATTGAATTTATTCTTTTCATGATTTTCTATTAAGAATTCGTTCTAAAATGTAATCTGAAGTGATCCTGTAAAGGTTCTTGTCTGTGGATATGTAAAGGTATCGAAGAAGAACAAGTTAGGATCACCACTAGGTGTGTTCACATCACTACCTACACCGTTTTGATCACGATTGGTTAACTGATTCTCATCTCTAGGAATGGCGCTAATATCAGGATGGAATCCGGAATAATCCGTAATCGTAAATAAGTTACGACCTACAAATCCCAGACGGACGCTTTGCAATAAACCGCCAAAGATGCCACTTAGTTGCTGTTTGTTGAATGTATAACCCACAGCTAACTCGCGTAGCATAAAGAAACTACCGTCTTCAACAAAACCACTATTGCCAATGTTTACATTATACAGTTGATTCCAGAAGCCAATAGCTATAGGAAAGTCCGCACCTTCTTGATGTCGGTTATCCCGATGTAACCATTGTCTGGTTTGGTTGTAAATATCACCGCCTTTTTTCCAATCAAATAAGGCGTACAGTGAAATGTTCTTCCAGCTGAATGTATTTGCGAATCCCATTCTAAAATCGGAATTAATATCACCTATCTTCTGTACAATGGGGGTGCCATCTGGATTAACCAATTTATAAGGTGACTCGTTAATTGTTCCGATTTCATCTTGTCGTACCACATAACCTGCAGCATTCACCGTGTATTCCGCAGCATCAACACCCTCTTGTCCTGTTAATTGATCCAAGTTGGTAGCAAATACCTGTCCGTGCATAGCACCAAACGATCCTCCTTCTTCTATGCGGAAGATTCTGGACTGCTGATTACCTGGTCCGGTGTTATAAGCGGGCACACTCAATTTGTCAATTGTTTGACGTGTGCGGTCAAAGTTCATCAACAAGTTCCATTTAAAATCTCCCTTGTCGAGAATTTGGGTACTTAAAGATGCCTCGTAAGTAGTAGCATCAATAGTTCCAGCGTTACGCCATTGTGCCGTAAACCCAGCTGCAGCTGACAAGGGCACTCTAAGTATCTGGTCTTCGGTTTTGGTATCAACATAGTTGAATTCGAAATCGAATCGATCAAGGAAGCTAACATTTAATCCTAACTCTATTTCTTGAGATGAAGCAGGAGTTAAAAAAGTATTCCCTAATGTGCCAGGAGAAGCGGATCCGTTTTGTAATGTAAAGGTTTCAAAGCGTTGCTCAAAAGTAGGGCGGATACCAGCGGTACCAATAGAAGCTCTTACTTTTAACTCTTGTATTCCGCTGATGCTAACATCTTCTGATATGCGATATCCTCCACTTAATCGATAATAACTAGCCCATCTTTCATCCGGTCCAAACAATGAAGACCCTTCTCTTCTATACAGGGAGCTAAATAAAAACTTCTCTTTGTAATTTATGTCTGCGATACCAAAGAAACTATTGGCAACAATTTCTTGAGCTTCAGATTGCACTCGTAAATTCAAAGTTGCATTGTCCAAAGAACGAATACCGGTTACCGCCAATCCATCTCCTCTTATGCCGTTAAACTCCGCGTCCAAGTCCTCGTATAAAAACCCTACTCTGAAGGCGGTGTTGAAATCACCAAAGCGTTTTTGAACTACTGCATTTAATCGAGCAATTAACGCATTATTTATGCGGGTACTTCTTTCGATACCACCTCCAGGATTTGTGGCGCTTTTTTGCACACCTGCCCTTTGATCATCAGAAAGAAATCCTTTGGCAAAGAACTCTTCAAAATTATTAGTAGATCGATCTAAGGCTATTGACCCGTTGAATGATAACCAGTCATTGAAATCGTAGTTGGCTTTAATGTTACCAATTAGACGGGTACGTTTAACCGTTATGTCCCGGTTGGCCAACGTATAAAAGGGGTTTCTTATTCCCGCAGAAGTACTGTCAATGTCCCAGTCATATAAACTGCCATCTTCTTCATTGGGAGCAGACAAGTCATAAATAGGAAGTATAAACAATATGTTGTTGACCAGAGCCGTAGTTCCATTTGCAGGCAACTCATTGGAGGTGGAAGCCGAGTACATACTGCTCACTTCTACATTCAATTTGTCTGATATTTGATGATCTACATTAAGCCTAAATGAATTTCGCTCATATCCATCAACAAAATTGAAAACACCTTGATTATCCAAACGCTGCGCTGACACCAAAAAATTGGTAGTAGCATTTCTTCCTTGTACCGCTAAGTAATTAGTAAAGAAATTTCCATTGCGGAAGGTTTGATCCTGGTAATCTTGAAAATTTGGGTAAGGGTTATCTTGCAGTCCATCATCATCTACAACGAAACTGCTTCCTTGGATTAAGAAAGTTCCATCAGGATTTAATTTAAAATGATGGGTATTTGCCGTAGGGAACTTATCATTTGCCAGATCCGAAACACCAAATTCTCCCCGATAAGTAACTCGGGTTTCACCTTCGGCCAAATTACGACCCCGTTTGGTGAATATTTGGATAACACCATTAGCAGCTTGTGAGCCGTAAAGGGAGGCGGCAGCAGAACCTTTTAAAACTTCGACGCTTTCAATGTCTTCCGGGTTAATGTCCGACAATGTAGAACCGTTTAAAAAGGCACCATCAACAATTATCAATGGGTTTTGACCGGCGGTAATGGAATTAGCAGCTCTAAGCTGAAATGCCACACCACTTCCTGGTTGTCCTCCACCTGATACGACTCGAAGTCCAGAAACTTTTCCTTGCAGTCCTGAACCCAAATTGGCTTGAGGCACTTCGGCTAAAAGTTTTTGATCGATCTTGCCCACTGAAAAGCTTACCGTTTTGGCCGATTGACCTGCAGCGGTACCACTTATAACAATCTCTTCAAGTTGGGAAACATCAGCTTGCATTGCCACATTAATAGTGCTTCTTGTGCCGACTGATACCTCTTGGGTTTCTAAACCCACAAAGGTAAATACCAATATGGTTTCACCACTTGGTACGTTTAATTTGTAGTTACCGTCAATATCGGTAACCGATCCGGTGGTAGTTCCTTTAATTAGGACATTAACACCAGGCAGGCCTCCACCATCCTCAGCGGAAGTAACTTGACCGCTGACGGATCGGTCCTGTGCTGTAACCTGGGTCACAGCAAAGAAAAGAGCCAAAATAGTTGTGTAGAGTAAATTTAGTCTCATATGGTTGGTAGTTAAACATGTAATAAATTAGTAGACTTTTAGATTTCAAATTGGGTACTAACTCAATTTTGGTTAACAATGTCGGCTATCTATGAACTAAATAATATCCCCCAATTTGGGGGATTTTAAGTAGCAGATTGGGGGACAAAAACGGGTATTTTGCTTGGTTTTAGGGTGGAAGCATGTAGGAAACATACTTCACTTAAGATGATACATACCCAAGATTGTACAGAAAAAAGGGCGCTACTGGTGGTTAGACCAGTAGCGCCCTTTTTATTTTTATAAGTAAATGCAGGCTTCTAAATGAACTTATTTTTCAAAGCTTTCTCGATTGCTTCTGCCTTACTGTGTACTTGAAGTTTAAAGTAAATATTCTTTATATGAGATTTGACGGTTTCTTTGTGAATAAATAGTTCATCTGCTATTACAGTATAGCTTTTACCTTTTGAGAGAAGCTCCAACACTTGTGTTTCTCTACTAGTGAGAGGCGTGTTTTGATTCTTTTGAAAAGATTCTACGACCATGCGTGCAATATTACTACTCATAGGCGCTCCTCCATTCATAGCCTCTTTAATGGAGTCTATAAGCCTGGAATATTCCGTGTTTTTCGTAATGTACCCGCAAGCACCAGCACAAAGAGCCTCGAAAACCAGTTCGGAGTTTTCATGAACAGTTATCACTATGATGTTCACTTCAGGCAGCAGCTTCTTAATACGTGTGCTACCTTCGATACCGTTGATCCCAGGTAGTTCAATGTCCATCAAAATCACATCTGGAATGTCATCTTTCAGTTTTCGAATGGCCTCTTCACAGGTCGCATAGGTACCTACTACCTCGAACTCATTGACACTATCAATGAGTAATGCAAACCCTTCCCGAACCACATCATTATCTTCAATTATGCATATTCTATTCATTAGATCTTCGTTCATTTAATATCATTTAATAAGGCTACTTAAATATGAGCTAACTTGTTATCCCGTATTTGGGGGTATTTTCCCCTCTAGGGTAACTACTGTTCCATCACCATTTTGAGAGACAATACTGATATGACTGCGTATTTTTTTAGCTCTCTCTTTCATATTTCTCAAACCCATCCCTTGTCCGTCAATTTCTTGGTACCCATTGAGTCCTTTTCCATCGTCCTTTAATTCAAATACGAAATTATGCTCCTTAACGTTGAAATTTAGATATACATTTTGACAATTAGCATGTTTCAAGGAGTTGGTTAAGGCTTCTTTAAATATGAAAACTACATGCCTGCTCCATCCTACCGGGAGCCTCATTTTGGCATCAAAGGTGTCGTTGGTGTCTACGTAAAAATTAATTTCAGAAAATTCGAACAACTCTTCTCCAAAGTCACGAATGTAGATGAGCATTTCGTTTACGTTATCGCTTTTGGGGTCAATGGACCAGATAAAGTCCCGGGTACCCGTAAACAAAGTTTTAGTGAATTGACCTAATTTTTGGAGCAGCTCATCAACTTCCTTATTGCCGTTAGACAACTTTGCTTGTATCAATTGTACCAGCACAGTAATACTTGCTAATTGATTCCCTACCTGATCATGAAAGTCTTCTGCTACTCGTTTGCGGACTTTGACGGTTTCTTCATGTTTTATGGTTTCTACTTGCAGTAATGATCTGAGTTTTTTCTGGACCCGGAAATTGTAGTACAACCGACCTACTACCCCAATAGCTACAAAGGCTAAAGTAAAAAACCACCAAGTACGCCAAAAGGGTGGCTTAATTTCAAAGCTGTACGTGATAGGGATATCATTCCAAATGCCATCGTTATTCGATGCTTTTATTTTAAAAGTGTAGGCCCCTGGAGGGAGGTTCGTGTATACCGCCTCTTTGCGCTTGGTTATGGGTTGCCAACCCCTATCAAAATTTTCTAACATGTATTGATACCTTACTTTCTCAGCATTTTTTAAGCTATTACCACTGTACTCAAAGGTTAGGTGATTTTGATCATAATTCAAACTTAGGTCCTCGGGTATATGACTCCAGCTTTGCTTGTCATGCTGATTTTTCCAATCCACTTTTTTCGAGAAAAGCCTCACACCGGTAAGAAAGGTTATGGGCTCCAAAGGATTGATCACATCCTTTTCCGGGTGACATATGTAAGCACCTGCCACGGTACCAAACCAAATAGACCCGTCTGTTTCCATCATTAAGGCGTTGGTGTTGGTTTCAATACCAAAGAACCCTTCGTTAGCAGCAAAATTGCGGACCGATTCAATATTGAGGTTATTATCAAAGCTGACCTTGTCCAGCCCTCGGGGGGTTCCCACCCACAAAGACCCTTGTTTGTCCATGGCCAAGCTATAGACAATATTGGAGGACAAGCCTGAGGCTTCAGTAAAGCGTAGCACTTTCTTTGAACTGGGATTATAATAAAGAATCCCCTCATCCACCAATCCCACCCATAACGTCCCATCATCGTGTTGATAAATTGAGGAAATAGCAATATGCTTTAAGCTGTCGGCTTCGAAATAATCGAGCACTTCCTTTCCATTAAAGATTTTAAGTCCTCCCTGGGTCCCCATTAATATGTTCCCTCCATGGATTTCTTCTAAGCTGCGTACCCGATTATGTTGCTCGGCCCCTGGGTACTCATAGCTTTTGAATGTTCGGTTGTTGTCTAAATTAAGTTCGGCTATACCCTGCGAGGTACCACAATATATGGATCCGTTCGAACCTTTTATTAAAGTGTAGATTTGATTGGACGGAAGCCCATTTTCTTTATAAAAGTTCTTAAATCGTTTCCCATCATAAACACTTAACCCCCACGCTGTAGCCACCCATAAATTGCCTTGGTCGTCCTCTTCAGCTGCAAATACAAAATTGTTACTTAAGCCATCTTCAGAGGAAAGGTTGTCAATAATGTAGGGGTTACCTGCGGTTCCAGGAACATAGCGATACACGCCACCACCATATGAACCAAACCAATAATTGTTCTTTCCTTTGCTAATGGAAGAAACATAGTCGAAGTTCATTCCATTATTCTTACCTATATAGGTGAATAAGTCTCCCAGGGACTTATAGACCCCGCCCCCAAACGTACCGTACCATAAGGTCCCCTCACGGTCTCGATGAATTTTATATACTATGTTGTCTGTCAATCCCTCGGTGGCTTTTACGGACGTACAAAGACCTTTCTTGAACTTATAGGCCCCGTGGGTGGTGCCTAGCCAAATGGTGCCGTCATATTCCTCATTTATTGAGTATATAGCGAAATCAACAGACTCTTCATGAAAAGAGTGTACCCACTCAAAATTCAAACCTTCGGAATAGAACAATCCCTTAGAAGTTCCCAGCCAAAGGTTATTTTTAGTATCCGTATATAGGGAAGAAATCTCCACGTTATTTAGAACGGGTGGTAAGGATACCTGCTCTAAAGTAGATTCTTTATCGTTGACGCGATACAATCCCCCGTGGTAAGTAGTCACATAAATGTCATTTCCATTTGAAGAAATCCCACTAACTAGTGCTATTTTCTCAGCACTTGCATCAAGTATTTGAGTAACCTCCCCTGCTGTGTTAATTTGGTAAAGCCCTCCTGCCGTAGTACCGAACCAAATGTGGTCCTCTTTATCCACCAATAGATGGTTCACCCACTGGTTTGCAGCCAAATGCGGTACCGTATAGTTCGTGAAATCCCTGCCATCAAAGCTGGAAATACCAAGGCTAGTACCTATCCAAAGAGCGTCTTTTGAATCAAAACTAAGGCAAAACGTGCGATTACTGGCTAATCCATCTTGCTTATCGTAGTTTTCAAATGATATTCCGTTGAATCTGCTAAGACCACCAAAAGTCGCCATCCATAAGTTTCCTCTCCTATCTTCCTTGATATCCATTACGTTGGATTGAGCCAATCCATCAGCCACAGAATAGGACAAAAAGCCCCTGCTTTGCGTATTTCCTGGAAAATAACAAAGGCCCAGCAGGAGTGATATAAGAAGTGTTTTCCTCAAAATTAGTAGAGTCGATTAGGCACCGGGGGGTTAAAAATAAGCATTTCAGTAAAATTTTATCCCGT